>JBPYEE010000413.1:0-7678 GCA_051985095.1 Vicinamibacterales bacterium
GCGTCTGACATCATCGAGCAAGTTGATCACTCAAACGGGGTAAACGCGATTCTCGAAGTTCAGTTTGAGCCACGCGCGATCAGACCCGCCGCCCGTCTTCAGATCGATCGAGACACCTCCCGATCCGTCGCGCGGCACGACGATGTGCGCGCCGTCGGAGACTCTGAGCGCGTCGCCGGCCGGGCGGTCCCGGTGCATGCCATCGTTTGTTGTCGTCGACGAGGAAGTCTTCGAGGTACTCGTACCGAACATCGGGGCCGATCGACAGGTAATCAGACTTCGCCGGGTCGGCCTGCAGCAGCGCGTGGAAATGGATGCGCACGCGGTAGTGCACCGCGAAATCGCTGACCCACCACACATCCTTCTCGACCGCCGGATCGATCGCCGGACGCGCGGGCGGAGGCCCGAAATAGTTGCCGCGTGGATCGTCCGGAAACCGCTGCTCGAAGATGTCGAACAAGGACCAGTGGTCGTGCATCCACGAATCGTGTCCGATCAGGACCTGGTGCACGAAGTCGACATCGCCCTGCGTCGTCACGAGCTGTCGTCGCGTCTCCCGCGGCGGGAGCGGAACGATATCCTGTCTCGTGTCCGCATCGCCAGTCGACGCCACGAAGACGATGCGGTCGCTCTCGAGGAGTGCGCCGCTCGGCTTCCAGACGGCCGCCGTTGAACATGCATCAGAAGGGTCTCGTTGACCGAAGGCCGTCACCTTGGACCAGTGTACCGGGATCGAGTGTTCGTACCCTTCAGGAACAAGGGGCGTCTCCTCGGCTATCCTGCGCGACGTGGCACGTCTTACGCCATGCATTAAGCAAGACTCTAGTGCCAACGGAAACGTCATGATCGGCAGCCATTGCCTTTGCGCGAGCTCGCATTTGCTTGAACTGATTCGATCGCGCGACGTTGTGAAGGCATTGAAAGAGGCTTTCGTCGAACTCGTCGATGACGACGCCAGATCCGTACCGCGATATCAGATCTGCCGCAGCCGTCCCGCGTAAGGCGACGGCTGGAGTTCCGGACGCCGCGGCCTCGAGGAGGACCAACCCAAGCGTATCGCTGCGTGTAGGCATTAAGAGAAAGTGTATGGCTCGGTACATCGCAGCGAGTTCGTCACCGTGTTTCCAGCCAACAAAATCGGCGTTGGCCCGCGCGAACGTCTCGCGTTCGGGTCCATCGCCAATAATAATCAAGCGACAGCCGACACGCTTGATCGTGTCACCATAATTCAGAATCTGGGAGAGATTTTTCTCCTTAGCGATCCTGCCGACGAACCCGAATACAACCGAATCGCCATCCTGATCGCTAGTGGGCATCGCGTCGTCCGTCGCAAATCGCCGAACATCGACAAACGCAGACGTGTAAAGAAGCTTCCGCCTCAACGCGCTGCAGACGCACTGTTCGGTTCTGCTTGTGTGGGCGATGAGACAGTTGCATTGACCGTAAATCACTCGATCCCACTGCTGTGCGATTATTTGTGCCACGTGGACTCTTATACGAGACGGTATTACGGGCGGCAGATATTCGTTAACGTATGCGGGCCAATTGGTGTGGTAAAAGCCGACGCACTGCTTTCGATATCTGGCGGCGTACCGCATCGCTGACAAGCCGAGGAAGCCCTGCGTCGCAATATGAACGACGTCGACATTTCCATACAGCGATTCAAGGTTTCTGAAATCTCTGTGTCCGACATATCCGGTGACAAGCTCCGGGTACTGCGGAAGGTGAAAACGAAATCGTGGGGCCATTCCGATCACGCGGTGACCGCATCCAATCGAGTGGTCGCATGCGTGATCGGTCGGATGAACGATCAGTAGTCGCCACCGCCCCTGGCACTGTTCGTCCACGGACCGAATCACGGCTCGGTACAACGTTGTGATCCCATTCGTCTGGGTCCAACAATCTGTTGCGATCAATACGAGACGCGCGCGGTGTTCGTCGTGGGAGATTGAATGGAGGTCCGTGCCTTGCGCGCGCCGTGTTTCTACGGACGCACACATAGGGACCTGGGCAGCTGCAGCTCGTTCACGCGTCTTTGTCACTAGCGAGACGGAGAGAGCCCGCAGGCAAAGACCGCGTTAGACATGCCGCGGTCGTCGCCGCGTGAAGCGTGGAGAGCATTGTCAAGTGGGTCCCCGGTGCCTCACGGACGACGACGCTTCGAGCATGCTTTCGCCAGACAGACTTGAGGTCGGGGAGATCAGGCTCGCGTCCTGCGGGCGAGAACAGCGTGAGCTCACCGTCATAAAACCCCGGCTGATACTTTGCCGAGGCGATGAGCGCGCTTACTGGTACTCTGATTCCGATGGAAGGCGTGGCGCGGAGAGAGAGACGCCACGCGCGAAGTCGCTCGGCCGACCTGTGCAGTGCGGCGGGCCAGGTGCGTATCGACGAGGCGCGCACGGCAGCGGCGAGGAGCGCCATCCGATGCCCGCTGATTGAGAGCCAGGTCCGTAGTGGCCATTGCGCCGGACTCATCATCGTATCGAAGAGGCCAACGAAGCCAACTTCATCGCCCGATTGGGCCAAGCGCCGGCCAATCTCAAACGCCGCAAGTCCACCGGAGGAAAAGCCGCACAGATAATACGGACCGTTCGGCTGGCGCTTCTTGATTTCCCTCAGATAGTCGGCGGCCATCGCCTCGATGCTCATATGTGGTTGTTCGCCGCGTACCGTGCCGCGCGCCCGAATGCCAATCACCGCGCCTGGGTAGGTCATGCGACGCGCTGTAGGCAGGATTTCGACCACGTTGCCGCCAACACCATGAATGAAGAAAACCGGCGGCAGGTCGCCTCCCTCCTTGAGAGTGATCAGCGGAGTCGAGCCGGGTGCGCGCCTGTCTCTCAGGGCGTGGCAAAGCTGATCGAACCTTGGCGCCTCGTTGATCAGTGTGAGCGAGATTTCGAACCCGAGCACACGTTCGAGCTCAAGCACGAAGGTGATGGCTTTGAGTGAGTCGCCGCCGCTGTCGAAGAAATCATCCTCGGTCGCGCGAACCGGCACGAGCAAAACGTCGTGCCAGACGCGAGCCACTGTCTGGGAAATGCGATCCTCGGCTATCGGAGCGGGGGTGGCCTCATCAGTCGATTCGGCACGTTCGCGCTCAACATAGCCCGCATCCAGCTCAGCGAGCGCGCGAATATCCAATTTCGAATTCGGCAGCCGTGGAATCGACGGCTCAAGATAAAAGCGGGCGGGGCGCATCGGCGGCGCCGCGGAGCGCATCGATGCTTTCAATTCGTCGATCAGCCCCGTCGGCGCTTCATCGCATGCATTCACGTACGCGACGAGAGTCAACGCGCCATCGGCACCGCTTGGCCGCGCCACCACAGCGACGTCTTGTACGAACGCGTTCCGGCGAAGCATGGCTTCGACGCCGTCAAGATCGACGCGAGACCCGCGTATTTTGACCTGCCGATCCTTGCGGCCGACTCGCTCCAGCAGTCCGTCAGGCCGCTGGCGCACCAGGTCCCCAGTGCGAAAAATCCGCCATCCGCAGTCGCCGCGGGTTTCAACGCCCCCCGCTTCAAGACGCCCTTCGACCCAGTGTCCCAACGAAACGTAGAGGCCTGCGACGATGAGCTCGCCGACTTCGCCGGAGGGCTTGGCGCGATCCGCCTCATCGACGACTGCCAAACGGTTGCCGGGCAGCGGATAGCCGATGGGAATGCGGGCATCATCACGCCTGCACGTGTCGGCCACGAACCACTGCATCATCGGTGCTTCCGTCGCAGCGTAGACAGCTTGGATTGCCGCCTCTGGCGCAAGCCACGCGCGCAGCGCCTCGATGTCGCTCCACGCCGTCGTATCTCCACCCACCCGCAGTAGCCTCAACGAGGCGTCCGCGCGCCCCTCCCGAGCCGCGACGATGCATCGCAGAAGAGCCGGAAACGCGAAAAGGATGGTGATCGCCTCCGCGCGGATCACATTCAGAATCTCGCGTGCCCCGACGCCTTTCGGATCGAGAAGATGAATGCTTGCTCCCGCCAGCAACGCGGTCAAGACGTCACGGACGCCGACGATCGTGCAGGGCGAAGCGAGGGTCAGCAGTCGGTCCGCCGCGTTAATGTGCCCGGCATTGATCGACTGCGCCACGCGCTGAAGTAGGTTTCGCTGACTATTGACGATGCTCTTTGGCCGCCCTGTGCTGCCGGACGTGAACAGGACGCACGCGGGTTCGTCCGCACCCATGGTGGGCGGTTGCCAACGGGTTGACGCGGATCTGGGCAAGCCCGTCAGACGGATGACGCGCACCGGCGGCACCCGAGCCGTGACGCTCGCGAGACCATCCTCAAGTGTGATAACCAGCGTGGGGCGAGCGTCGGTCAGCGCGTCGCACAGCCAATCCGCCGGATGGTTCGTATCGAGTGCGACAAACGGGCGTCCTGCGGCGAGGCACGCGAGCATTGCGACCGGAAACATCGGACAGGCCGGCACCACGATGGCGATCAGGTCGCCGGGCGCTGTGTCGGCCGCCAATGTTTCGGCGAGTCCCGACACCGCGTTCCACAGCTCACCAAACGTGAGAACCGTGTTCGCTTCCCTGATTGCGATGCGCCTTGGCTGTCGACGGGCCACGCGCTCGAATTGCTCGACGATCGGCCGCTGCAACTGTTCGTCGCAGAAGCGCGTAAAAGGCCGCGCGACGGGCCCATTCCAGTCCAATGGACGCCGATCGTCCTCGAGCCACGCAAAGGGCCGAAATGTATCGGGGGCGCGGTCCTCAAGACCGGTGCGTGTCTCGCCTCGCACGGAATGTAGTGCCCTCCAGTGTCGAGAGTCTTTAGGCTAAGACGTAGATCCTCTACGGCCTGTTCCAGGAACCAACCGGGATTCCACCGGCGACGGGCTCCTGCGGGGCGTTCGGTACGTCATCCTGGACCGAGACCCGCTCCACACCGCGGCGTTTCGGCGCCTGCGGCGCGACAGTGGCGTAACGCCAGCGGTCATTCCGGCGCGGAGCCCCAATTTGAACGCTTTGCCGAACTTTGTCGAGGGGCCAAGTCGGATTGCTTGGAGCCGATGGTGCTCCTGGGCGAACCGCACCTTCGGGCCGCCGTGCGCACGTTCACGCTTCATTATCATCAAGAACGGCCGCACCAGGACACAATCTCGTTCGCGCGTCTCAATTCGAAATTCTCGCGCTCTCGCTGTGACGCACCTTCTGACGAGCTAAGTGCGGGAAACCTGCACGCTACGTTCTGTGGGAGCCGGGAGCGGGTGACCGCCCCCGGCGACCCGGTGCTCTGGGTGAAACTCCCCGGGCCGACTCGGCCGCGGAAGTCGTTGGCTCTTCCCTACGGAGGTCACAGCGTGATCGTTCTCGTATGGAGTCCTGACGCGCCGTCAGGATGCGGCGGCGACACCGTCGCGATCTGGGGTCGGCCGTCTCCATCGAAACACCGGACTGTGAAACGATGCGTACCGGCACGAAACGGCCAGTTGTAGCGCCAGATGACCCACGTCGTGTGCGACAGCGGATCTCGCAGCTCCACGGGTATCCAGGCAGCGTCGTCAATGCTGAGTTCGACCCGCGAGATGCCGCGCGCGCCGGCGTGAGCGATTCCGCCGATCGGGACCACAGTATTGGGTTCGCCAGACACATTCATCATGTTGGTCGCCATCGTGTCGATGACGGATGTCGCTTTCATGCGCGCTTCCCGATCCCAGCCACGCCGCACCCAGTAGCCGGGCTGCCAACCCTCGATTGCTTCGATGTCCTGAATCCATTTTGGCTGTTTCATGCCGTAACGATCCGGAACGTAAATCCGTAGCGGGTAGCCGTGCTCGGGCGCCAGCGACACGCCATCCCAGTCATAGGTGAGCATGACGCGTGGATCGGCGCGGACCAAATCGATGGCCACCACCTCGTCGAATCCGTCGGCCGATCGGATGAGTAGATGCGAGGCGTGCGGGAGCGGTTCGACCTCGTCAAGGAGACGGCTCAGCGGTACGCCCGACCATCGTGTGGTGCCGATTAGGCTGCCGGCCACCGGGTTTGAGACGCAAGCGAGCGTGACGAACTGATGCACGGCCTCGCGACCGCGCAGTTCGGCGAGCGATAGCTCGAGCGGCCGTGCAACGAGTCCCCGGAACCGCAAGCGCCAGTTCGAGGCATCGATTCGCGGGGCTGTGGTATCGATGTCGATGCGGTAATGGCTGTCGACTGGCGTCAGCTCAGGACGTGTTCCCGCCGCAGGTTGAACGGCCGCGTCGGCGTTGGGCAAATCGTGGGTCGATGACCAGGCTTCAATCGCACGAGCCTGGGCTTTGGTTCGGCGCCGTCCTCCAATCGCGAACCCCACACTCGTACCGACGACGGTCACGGCGGTAGCAACGCTCGTAAGCGCGAGTAGAAAATGGCGCCGAGAAATGCGCGCGACGTCGATCCCGCCCGTTGAAGAGGAAGGCAGCTTCACCCGGGCCCAACCAATTAGCGCACCCCAGCTGGCCAGCACGAGGCTTGTCCACACGCCGGCACTGGGTCCAGCCGCAACGCCTGCCGCCATCGTGACCGACGCCAGCAGGGCACCTGCGACAACTCCGACCGCACCACCAACAAGAATGGCCAATGTCGTCCGTCTCGGCGACCATAGATAAAGCGCTGCGCCCGCCAGCGTGAGCAGCACAAAAACCATTCCGACACCGGCGGCTTCCTCGGACGCTTTAGCCGCCGCTGACAAATTCGCAACAGACAAGCGCTGGAGGGTACTGACAAGGCCGTCTATCAGGGCGGTAAGAATCGTTCCAGGCGCCGCGCGTGCGAGCCAGTCGACGACACTGAACGGAGCGAACGCACGGTCGAAAACGCGCGCTCCTACATATAGGGTGCTGATCGACGCGGCGGACAGCGCCCCACTGACGGCCCCGGCGACGGCAAACTGCGACCTCTTCATTGGACCACTTCAGCTCCCTGGATGATCGAGAAAGCTCCTTGAGCCTTGGGGCACCCTCGGCGTCAACTGGCGTCGCATGCAACGAAGGGTCCGCAGGGGTCCGCCTTGTGACATCAGCGTTTGTCGACCTCACGCTGCAAGTTTTCGCGTCGCGCCGTGACGCGATCTGTGAGACAGATCGGCCGAGCTTGCGCAGATCGGTCGCCACATTTGAGAAGTCGAGGCTCGCGGACCACGGAAGCTGGGACTGGGCTGTGAGTACCGAAAGTCCATCGACGCAGATCGGTCGTCGACTGACCGAGATCTAGCTGTGAAGTTGGTCCGAGCGAACGGACGTATCTGCATCGTCAGCTCGATTTGTTGATAGAGAACGCGCATCTGCGCCGGGAAATGTCCTCAACATGTATAGAGGCTGGACCGCCTCGGCGTGTTACGCCGCGATACGTTCGTATCGATGGTGCAGACCGCTGACCTGCGGAATGGCGACGATTGGGCCAGCGGTCGACGGTGAGATGGCCCGCGAAATGGCTACGTCTTTGTCCAGCGCCAAGTGGGTCCGCGATCGTTCGTATTGGTCCCATGGGAAGGCTTCGCGGAGTTGTTGCACCGTTCATGCCGCTGTTGGATGCGCCGTCACAGCGACGTGCACCACGCGCCGGCGATGGTGGGCAAGTAGGACGAGAACAAACAACAGACGACCAGTCGCCGTCGGCACGACGAAGAAGTCCGCCGCCATGATCTGGTGCACGTGATTGGTCAAGAACGTGCGCCAGGATTGAGAG
>JBPYEE010000414.1:0-4675 GCA_051985095.1 Vicinamibacterales bacterium
GCGCACCGGAACCGTCTGCGCCCTTTGTGACTCGCCCACCCGCGCTCTGGGGGGACCTCAAGCCGATCGTCTCCGTCAAGGAATTGATGCGGGACATGCTCGATCCCGCCGCCGACTATGTGTTCGATGCCGTCAAAGTCGTGATGACGAAGCAGGGCACAGTGGAAACCGTCCCAAAAACCGATGCGGAATGGGACAAAATCCGCATTGGCGCCGTGACGCTCGCCGAAGGCGTGTACCTGCTGAAAATCCCGCGTCCCTTCACGCCGCCTGGCGACGAAAACAACAGTACGGGCCCTAACGCGACCGAGCTGTCGCCGGCCCAGATCAAGGCCAAGCTCGAACATGATCCGGTGCTCTGGAATGCCAAAATCGAAGCGCTGCGAAACGTCGGCCTCGAGGTGATCGAGATCGTCAAAGCAAAAAAAGCCGACGAGCTGTGGGACGCCGGTGGCAATCTCGATGAGGCGTGCGAAAGCTGTCACCTGCAGTACTGGTACCCCGGCGACAAGGCGTTGCTCGAGCGGATCGATCGTGGAATCCGGGAGCGATACGAGCAATCGCGGTCAGGCAAGTTGAACGGGGGCCGCTGAGCGTGCCGGATCGCGCGCGAGCTGCGCCGTCAGCCGCGCCGCATCCAGCTGCCCGCACCACTTCCCCACCACGACCGTCGCCACGCCATTACCGATCAAGTTGGTGACCGCGATCGCTTCACCCATGAAGCGATGAATGCCGAGAACGAGCGCGATGCCCGCTACGGGAATCCAGTTGGTCGCTGCGAGCGTCGCGGCCAGGACGACCAGCGCGGCGCCCGCCACTCCGGCCGCGCCTTTCGACGTGATTAGCAGGAGCGCCAGCAACTCGAGCTGGCGGGTCAGGCTCAGCGGAGTGTTCGTCGCTTGCGCAAGGAACACCGTCACAATCGACAGATAGATCGCCGTGCCGTCCAGGTTGAACGAGTAGCCTGCGGGAATGACCAGACCGACCACCGATCGTCCAACGCCGAGATCCTCGAGCTTCTCCATGAGTCGCGGCAGCACGGATTCCGACGAGGACGTGCCAAAGACGATGAGGATCTCTTCGCGAATGAAGCTGATGAAGCGCCAGAGACTGAAGCCATGCGCGCGCGCAATCGCGCCAGCGACGACGAAGATGAACAGCAGACAGGTGGCGTAGAAGCACGCCATCACCTTGCCGAGTTGCGCGAGCGTGCCGACGCCGAACGTCGCAATCGTGAACGCCATCGCACCGAACGCCCCGACGGGCGCCGCCCGCATGATGATCCCGACGATGCCGAACAGGACGGTGGTCAGCTTCTCGATCAGATCCAACACCGACCGGCCCATCGTCCCGGATGATCGCAACCCGAATCCAAACAGCACCGAAACCACCAGCACCTGCAGGACGTTGCCGGTCGCGAACGCGTCGACTGCGCTCGACGGAATCAGATCAAGCAGTCCCGTGCCGGTCTGAGCCTTGCCGGCCCCCTCGTACTGCGCGACTAGCGCCGGATCCAGGTGCGCCACGTCGACGTTCATTCCCGCGCCGGGCCGAACGAGGTTGACGACGACCAGGCCGATGACCAACGCAATCGTCGTGACGGCCTCGAAGTAGAGGACGGCCGCAAGACCCGCCTTGCCGACCGTCTTCATGTCGCGCGTGCCCGCAATGCCCACGACGACGGTGCAGAAAATGACCGGCGCGACAATCATCCGCACAAGCTTGATGAACCCGTCGCCGAGCGGTTTCATCGCGGCGCCAGCCGACGGCCAGACGTGACCGACAAGGACGCCGACCGCTGTCGCGACGAGAACCTGTCCGTAGAGGCTTCGGTAGAAAGGTCGCCGCGCGGCCATTACGGCGCGGCGATTGCCGGCTCCGGCGCGGCCTCCGCGGCCGGAATGTGGCGGCGCAGCGACGCCAGCCCAATCAGCGCCGCGACCATGGTCGCGGCCATCATCCCGAAGTAGCGCGACGACCCGCCCGTTTCGAGCGCCCACGACCCGACCGACGGGCTGAGGACGCCGCCGATGCGTCCGACGGCGACGGCGGTGCCAACGCCGGTGGCGCGCACGGCTGTCGGATACACATGCGCGGCCAGCGCGTACATTGTGGTCTGGACCGCGTTGATGAGGCCGCCGGTCCACGCGAGCATCGCGAGCACGGCGAATGCGGACTGCGTGCCGATCGACATCGAGGCGAGTACGGCGGCACCCGCGGCCGCGCCGGCGGCCATCACGACCATCGTCACTCGCGATCCCAACCGCATGATCACAATGGCGCCGCCGATCGCGCCGACCACGCCGCCCAGGTTGAACGCGGTCAGACCGTAGCTCGCCGTGCCCACGTCGAAGCCGGCGCCGGCCAGCATCGACGGGACCCAGTTGGCACCAACATAGACCGACAGCAGGCAGAAGAAGAAGGAAGCGGCGAGCGCCAACGTATCGCGCCGATACTCGGGCACGAGCAGCTCACGGGCAGAAACGCGGACGACGGCGCGCTCGCTGACGTCGGCGAACTGCGCGTCATCGGCGACTGCGTGGCCCAGTCGGCGCAGCAGCGCGCGGAGCTGCGGCCAGCGATCCGGGCGGCGCGCGAGAAAACGGGGCGATTCCGGCAACAGTGTCACGAGGATCGCGGCCAGCAGGAGCGGCAGCCCGCCGCCGACGACGAACAGGCCCCGCCACCCGAACCGCGGCAGCACCTGGCCGCCGATGAAGCCGGCGAGGGTCCCGCCGAGCGGGATGCAGACGATGGTCATCGTCACGGCGAACGGCCGCTGCCGTATTGGCACGTATTCAGATGAGAGCGCCGCTGCATTCGGCATGGCGCCGCCCAGACCCAATCCGGCGATGAATCGCAAGAGCGTCAGCGCCCCAACGCCGCTCGCAAGCGGGACCAGGAGCGTCAGCAGACCGAACGCCACGACGCTGCCGAGCAGCGCGATCCGGCGGCCGAGGCGATCGCCGAGCACGCCGCCGATGGCGCCCCCAATCATCATCCCGATCATGCCGGCCGTCTGCGCCGGCACGAACGCTGGCCGCGGCAGACTCCACTCGCGCATCAGCGCGGGCAGCGCGGCCCCCAGCAGCTGGTTGTCGAGACCGTCGAAGACGATGGTCGTCGCGGTCGCGAAGACGAGGAGCTTCTGATATCGGCTCCACGGGGCGGTATCGAGCGTGGCGCCGACGTCGACGGTCGACGCCGTTACGGCGGGTATGGGGCGTCGCATGCTGGGCTCTCCTGCGCGCGCGTGCCGCGCGCGACGACCTCGACCATTTCCGCCGCCGAACGCGGACCCTCCGGGCCGAACCGTGAGCGTAAATCGAGGTCCGCGCTCCACTGCTGCCGCCGTGCGGTCGCCTCCGCCATGATCGGCTCGACGCCAATCGCCCGCAGCGTCTCTGCCACTTCCTCCATCTCGCGCGCTCGGCGCTCGCCGTGGACAACGACGCGCCCGACCATGTAGTCGGCGAGCTTCTGCCAGTCAATGCCCGGGAAGCTGTCGTTGAGCGACGCGAAGACGTGCGGCCCGGCATTGAACGGGCTCGCGCCGAGGGCGCATTCGCACATCAACGCCTCGAGTCCCTTGACCACGATGCTGCGGCACATCTTCACGGCGGCGGCCGTCCCGACGGTCGCCGTCAGGACTTCGCAGCGCATCCCGAACGGCGCCATCTGTTCGACGAACAGCGAGGCGTCCGCGCCGCCGAGCAACAGCGGCACCCGGTGGCCGTCCGGTCGGACCGGCGCCATGACGGCGACTTCCACGAAACGCGCGCCGCCGTTGCGGATGACGCGTTCGATCTCCTGCTTCAGCGCGGGCGAGATCGAATTGAGATCGGCGTAGATGTGGCGAGGCTCGAGAAACGGTGCCGTCTGCCGCGCCGCCGTCAGCGCGGAGCTCGAGGTCACGGTCGACAGCAGGATGTCGCTTGAGCGCGCGAGCGCCGCCGGCGATTCCACGAGAGTGGTTCCGGTGCGGCCGGCGCGCCCGCGAATCGTCGGGCCGAGGCACGGATCGTCGGTCGCCACGTCGAAGGCGCAGATGTGCTCGACGCCCGCGCCAGCCAACCCGCCGGCGATCGTCGATCCCGCCTCGCCAAACCCGACGAATCCGACCTTCACGCGTCCTGCCAGACCTTGCGCGCCGTCTCCACCACGAGCTCCAGCTTCCGCCACTGATCGCCGTCGGTCAGGAGGTTGCCTTCCATGGTCGACGCGAAGCCGCACTGCGGGCTGAGCGCGAGGTTTTCGAGCGGCACGTAGCGGGCGGCCTCCTCGATCCGACGGAGCAGGTGATCCTGCGACTCGAGCGCCGGGAGCTTGCTGCTCACCAGTCCGAGCACGACGCGCTTGGAACGAGGCACGAATCGCAGCGGTTCGAACGTCCCGGCCCGCTCGCTCTCGTACTCGAGCAGGAACACATCGACGTTCAATTGACCGAACAGCTGCTCCGCGATCGGGTCGTAGCCGCCCTCCGCATACCACTGGCTGCGATTGTTGCCGCGGCAGAGATGCATGGCGAGCGTCACCCCGTCGCGCCCGACTCCCTCGAGGCAGGCATTGTCGACGCGAATCGCTTCATCGAGCGCGGCATCCGGACTGACGCCCATCTCGTCCTGGATGTGACGCCGCCATTTGGCGTCGACGTAGTAGCTGTAGCGGGGCGCGT
>JBPYEE010000415.1:0-3114 GCA_051985095.1 Vicinamibacterales bacterium
GCCGCTTGAAACGGCGACGGTGTAGATGTTCTGGTTTCCGTATCGGTCATCGGAAAACGCGATGTGCGATCCGTCGGGTGACCAGTTCAAGGAGTAGATCCCACCGCCCATGTGCGTAAGCTGGACATCCGCGCCAGTCTTCGGCGACCAGAGCCAGAGCTCGGGCGCGTCGCCTCCCTTCGACGTGACGTACGCCAGATAGTCGCCACGTGGCGACCAGACGGGCCGCTGCCCCGCGGTGTAATCCATGCCTGTGAGCGATACGTCACGAACCAATGGTTTCGCCGGCCCTCCTGCCGCCGGGATCGACCAGATGCCGAGCGGCCCACCAAAACTGCCGAGGAACGTGACGTGCGATCCGTCTGCGTCCCACACCGGCTCGTCCCGGCCACCGACTACGCTGCTGACTGAGAGCAGCTGGTCTGCGGTGAGCACGGACGCCCCCATGGCTGCTTGTCGGGCGGCCGTTTGCGCAGACGCGGTGCCGGCTGCACACACAATGAAAGAAGCAATCGCACACGCCAGTGTCCGTTCGTAGGGGCGACGCCTGCGTCGCCCGCCGTTGCCGACACCCGGAACCCGAAACCCGAAACCCGGCCCTTTGCACCGCATCGCCACCTCCTATCGCATCGAGACAGCGGGGGTAGCCGCGCGTGCGGCTACCCCCGAATCGCCTGCTTGCACTACGCCCGTCGATATCGCCTCAGAATCCGACCACCGTCGAGCAACCTTGTGGTTGCGGCGAGCGTGCCGTACAGTCGTTGAGAGGGAATGGAATGACTGGGAAAATGTGCTCCAAATGGTATTGCTCGGGAATCTCGTTGAGTTTGCCATACTGGCGCATGCTGATCCAGTTGTTGCCGGACTCCCAAAGCAACGAGTACCGCTTCTCGTAGAGCAACTCGTCGAGCAGCGCTGCGGGTTGGCGAAGCGCTGCGCTCGCGGTATACGGCGGCAGGTTCCCGGCCGTCGCACGGACGAAGTTGATATCGGTAACCGCTGGACCATTGAAGCCCAACCCGATGTTTGCCTCGGCCCGCAGCAGGATGAGCTCCTCGTTGCGCAGCATGGGCAGCGGCGAGCTCACACTGTTGTACGCGGTGAATTGGTAGGACGCTGAAATGCTGTCGAGGAGGAACGGCGTGACCGCCACCGTCTTCGTCAACACGCGATTGTCGAGTGTCTTCCCGTCTGCCTGAAATTGCGCAGAATCGATGATCCAGTTCGCCACATAGTAGTAGGGCTTGAACAGAATGTTCGTCTCGTCGCCCGAGTTTGCGGTGTAGTCGAAGAATGGACCATACGTGAGCGGCTGCGCCGTGCTCAGGAACGAGGCAGCCAAATCCGTGAGCGCGTTCACGTAGCTCTTGGTGAGAATGTCCGCACGCGCACGGAGTCCGCGATTCACCTTCAGGAAAGTCGCCGGCGTATTGAAGCCCGCGAAGCCCGGTGGCAGCGCGAACGAAAACGCGGCGCCGCCCGCCTGGAGATTGGTCGCCCCTGAGTCGAGCAGGCTGAAGATGTGCTGATAGACCGTCGCCTTGTTTGCGATCGGCGCTGGTGCACCGCCAGGCGGGATGTCGACCGCGATCGGGAGCCCGAAGGTGTCTCGGGTCGCGGCGAGCTGAATGAGGTCGTACGCCATCATGGTCTGAATGAATCCAGCCATGGCGGCTTCTTGCTGGCTCGTCAGATCGGGAATGCGCGACATGGCATCGAGCACAGTGTTGCCCGCGCGGATATCGGCGTACTGCTGATCCCAGAGTAAGTCGAGGTAGAAAGTATTACTCGTGATCGGACCGTCGACATAGAGCGTCAGGTCACCCTGCGCAACGCCCATCTCATACCCTTCGCGGCCGAAGGCACCGACGTTCCACGCCATGTTGGCCGTGTTGTCGCGTGCGCCCCGGACCATGCCCACCGCGATCGCACCAGCTGCCGCACCAGTCGGACTGGACTGGAAGCCGCTCACGCTGGGGTTGTTGAGGTCCGGGACGGTGGAGTTCGCGCAGGCCGTGAACAAACCGATTGCAGCGATCGAAATCGCACCGCGCATCACGCGCGCGCCTTGAAGATCGAATGTGTATCGCATGGCGTCAGAACCCCAGGTTGATGCCAAACCAGAACTGACGGCTCGGCGGGAAGGGGGCCACATCGACGTTTCGGGCTATCGCCTCGTTGCCGAAGTTGCTCACCTCGGGATCCAGCCCCTGATACTTGGTCCAGGTGATCAGATTGCGCCCTTCGGCGACGAGCGACGCCGACCGCACACGATTTCGCAGGCTCCCGAGCAGTCCGTCCGGGATATCGTATGTCAACGACAGCTCCCGCAACTTGATGAAGCTCGCGTCCTGCACGTAGATGTTGGTGCTGCCAGTCACCCACTGCGTGACACGCCACTGGCCCAGCGGCATCGTGCCCTGGGGCGTACCGACCATCTTACCCCAGTCGGCCGTGTTACCAGTGAAGTCGTACAGCAGCTCGGTGAGATTGATGTCGTCGCCGTGATGCTGCCAGTTGAACAGGAAGTACAGGTGCGCCCGGTGATAGGTAATGTTGCTGCCGAGCCCCATACGGAAGTCGGGGTTCACGTCGCCGATGGTGCCGATCGGATTGATCGAGCCATCCGCCTCCACGAAGTTGCCGACGACCTGTGTCGGCGACTTGCCCTGCTGAATGAAGAATCCTCCGAACTCGGGCGGGAACCCGGCGGGGCTGAACGGCGCGACGGGTAAGGATGTGACGATCGAGGCGTCCTTCGACCAGTTGGCGTTGATCGTCCAGCTGAAGTCGCGCCGCTGGATGGGAACGACCGAGGTCTCGATCTCGAGTCCGCGCGTCCGCATCGTCCCGCCGTTCTGGTACTCGAGCGTGTAGCCCATCGAGGGCGGCAGGCCGCGCTGCAGCAGGAGGTCCGAAATGTTCTTCTGATAGCCGGTGATACTCAGCGTCGCTTTGCTATGGAAGAGCGTCATGTCCGCGCCGGCCTCGAATTCCTGCGTGCGCTCGGGGCCAAGGTTGTTCGCTGCGAGCGATCCCTGGATCTGCGAGCTCGGCAGGCCGCTGATGTTGTTCGAAACCAGCTCGCCGAATTTCTGCCCGTAGAGCGGCTCA
>JBPYEE010000416.1:0-4644 GCA_051985095.1 Vicinamibacterales bacterium
GATTCAAGGCGCGGATCGCTGATCCGCTCCGTCAATGGAAGCTGAGCGCCATGGACCTGCCGTCCCGGGCGAAATGGTACGAGTATTCCCGGGCACGTGACGCGATGTTGAAGGCCACCGACCGGCGGTTCGCCCCGTGGTACATCCTCCGGTCAGACGACAAGCGGCGTGCGCGCCTCAACTGCATCGCGCAGCTGCTGGCGCTGATTCCACACCGGAAGATCGATCGTCCAAAGGTGAAAATCCCGCCGCGGTCGCGGCGCCACGCCTACGACGACGAAGCGACACTCGCTCGGCGCCGCTTCGTGCCGGAGCGCTACTGACCCCGGTCAGAATCGGAAGGCCGCGCCGCCGGCCAGCTCGATATGCCCGAGGGAGTTCTGGCAGAATCCGAACGGACCGCAGAACGTCGATCCGCCTTCGTTGATCACCACCGAGGTGAATCCGCCGCGGACCTCGACTCCCACGTGTGGGCGAACGAACCATTTGAGGCCCCCACCCGCGGTCCACGAGGGCTTCGTCTGGCTGGGCACGCCGTCCGCGCTGAAGCGCGTGGCCCCGAAGCCGCCGAACAGGAACGGGGAGGCAGGGAGACCGCCGGCGCCCACCTCATACACCACGTTCGCGTGAATCTGCGTCCGGTGCATGCCGAACAGCGCGGCTGAGCCGGCACTCGTCGACATCGACAAATCTGTGGAGGTGTAGGTCGACACGACTTCCACCGCCACATGCGGCGACACGAAGTAGCCGACCGCGACGCCCCAGCTGACGCTTCGGTCCATCGTCAGGTCGTCAACGCCGGCGGCCGTCCGGTCGATCGGCGCCGCGCCGCTGAAACTGACGAGCGGCGTAATCTCCAGCGACTGCGCCCATCCCGGGGTCGAGATGAGGACGAGCATCGCCGCGGCCATCAGCGCTCTCACGACGTGCCTCGCGGCAGGATGACGACGAATCCCTGAAACGTGGTTGGTCCGGCGCCGTAACCCACGAGCGTGCGCCCGTCGGCCGACACGCTCGTCACGACGCCCGTGTTCACCCACCCGGCAAACGCATTGGGGTACCCGTTGCTGCGCAGGTAGTCCTTGAGGAATGAGACCTGGCCGTTGAGCCAGATCACCGATTCACTGTCAAGGCCGAATGACAGCGATCCGCCGATGACCTGCCCGTCATCGCTCGTGCTCCGCATCGAGGCGGTGTACGGCAGCCTGGGGGCGGTCGGAGGCGGTGTCACCGGAAAACACTGGACGCCCTGCGCGGCGGTCCACCGCCACGCCGAGGTTTTGACTGTAGTCGTCGGATCGCAGTTCCCGCCGACGATGATTGAGCCGTCGTGGTTGGCGCCGAATGCCTCGCCGACTGCGCCGGTCGGGCCCTGGATGACCTGTTCTTTCAGGTTGACCCACTTGGCCCCCTGGCGAACGCCGACGTTGTCCTCCTGCCAGCCGACGACCACCTGACCGTCACCGGAGACGTTGTTCGCGCGGGTCGAATTTGCCGTCGTGCTGCCAAGGTCCGCCACGCCCGTGGACTGCTCCCACCGAAACGCGTGCGCGTAGCGACAGCCATCCCACCCGAGCCCGACGATGACCCGCCCGTCGTTGCTGGCACCGTAGGCGGCGCTCAACAGTTGGTCGCAGGGTTGGGCATCGGGCGAGAACGACCCGAGCACGTGCCAGGTCGTGCCGCCCTGCCAGATCGCGGCGTTTTCAAATCCCCGGGCGTCGAGTGCCTGGCCGATGATCGTTCGGCCATCCTGGCTCACCGCCGTGGCGGCCCGTCCGCCGATGCTCTGCGTCCCGGTCGTCGGCATCCAGTAGAACGCGCCACCCGCGAAGAGGCTGCCAACGACGGCGAACAGATTCGCGCCGACGTCGGACGGCAGCGCCTCGGGCGGCAACGCCATGAAGAACACCTGGTTGTCGCTGGCGGTGAGCGTCAGCGACACGCCCCCGACGAGCAGCGCGATGAAACCGAGGCCGGTGCAGACCCGTCGCACGGGGCCTCGACGAGCAAGCCTCGCGCCAGCGCTGCGATCACGAAATGTGGGGAGACGGATCGCACACGCGAGGGCAGGCGTCGGCGGGCGCAGCGTTTGCACGAGCTGGTCGTTGAACGATGAAGGGATTTCTCGGGCGCGCGTGGATGCTGCTGGTCGGCCGAACCACCGGTCCGATGCGATTCCGATTCGTCCTCCAGCCGATCGTGGCGGTGGCGCTGGCGGCCCGAGCCGGCCGCCGAGATGCGGCCCGCGATCGGAGCCCCTATCTGAAATCGGTGTGGACTGACTGCGGGGCACGCCGCGCCCTTGTCCGCGATGCGTGGAATGACATCGCGCGCCTCTGTGCAATGGCGTTGGTGATCGACGTGGTGTACCAGCTGGTGTTCCTCGGCTGGTTTTATCCGCTGCAGGGCGTGATCGTCGCGTGTGCCGTCGCCGTTGCGCCGTACGTCGTGCTTCGGGGGCCCATCACCCGGCTGCTGCGAGCGCGTCGCCACGTATGAACACCTTCATCATCGCACTCTCGATCTGGAACGTCCTCACCGGCAGCCTGCCGTACGAACCGAACTACGGTGTCAAAGTGGCGCGCGACAAGAAAACGGACTTTGCGCGCCTCAGAACGTACACGTGGACGACGGGCTGGATGGCGTATGACGAGGTGGTCGATCGACAGATGGTGACGGCTGTTGATCGGGAGCTCGCGGCGAGTGGGTTCACGAAAGTGGCCGGCCAGCCGCCCGACGTCGTCGTCCGGTACGCGTCGCTGCAGCGGACCGATGTCGATTTGAAATCAAAAGTTCCAGGCACGCAGCTGCACCGCGAGTACCCCGTCGGCACCCTCATCGTCTTTCTCCTCGAGCCCCGATCGATGCGCGAGTTGTTCCGGGCACGCGTGGATATGCCGCTCGTGACCGATCGGTCCAGGCTCCCGGCGCAGATTGACGGCGCCGTCGCGCGGATGTTCGCGAAATACCCGACGCACAGGCGCGGTTACCGCTAGGTGGCTCGTCGTCGTGCAGCCAATTTCACAGCACGCCGTCACTGGCTCACCGGCGCTCGTCGCGGGCGGCGCGCGAGCGTGACCCCGTGAGCCAAGTCGTTTTGGGTGCGCAGGTTGCAGACGGTGGAGACACCAGGGTTGGTGCAACGTGAAGGGATGATGCATCTCGACGAGTGATTGATATTGCCGCCCGCCGCCCAAACAAGGACGCGCAAACATGGGTACCCGTCGTCACGCGATCCCCGCGTGGGCTGTGACCTGCACCATCTCGAGCCTGGTCCTCTGGCTTGTCAGCGCCGCCGCCACCAGCGATGCGCCGGCGCCGGTGGCAGCTCGCTGGCCGAAGTCGTTTGCGATGCCGAGCGGGGCGGTGGTGACGATCAGTGAGCCGCAAATCGCCGAGTGGCCGAACGAGTCCGCGGTGACCTTCTACGCGGCGGCGTCGTACGCGGCCACAGGGACCGCGAAGCCGGCGATGGGCACGATTGTCGTCGAGGCGAATACCACGGTCGCGTTCCGCAAGCGGCTCGTGCACTTCTCGCGCTTCTCGATCGTCCACGCCAGCTTTCCGGCGCTGACGAAGGCCCAGACGGCCCAGGTCGTCGAGATGCTCGAAAAGCATCTGCCGCCCGATGGGCGGACCATGACAGTCGATGAGGTGCTCGCGGCGGTCGCCTTGCACCCGCCGGCCGCGGCGAATGCCGTCGGCATCAAGGCGGATCCGCCCGTCGTCTTCGTGAGCCGACAGCCGGCGATCATCGTCAACCTTGACGGGTCGCCGATCTGGCGGCCGGCGGCGGGGGAGACGCTGAGGTATGCCGTTAACACGAACTGGGACCTGTTCCACCATGTTCCGTCCAATGCGTATTTCCTCCGCAACGGCCGCGAGTGGCTGGCGGCCGACAACGTGCTCGGACCGTGGAGGCGCGCCCGCGCGCTGCCACCGACCTTCGATCGCCTTCCGGCACTGAAGCGCTGGGAAGGCGTGAAAGCGGCGTTACCCATGCGGCCGGGTGGGGCGCCGCCGCCGAAGGTGTACGTGAGCCCGCTTCCCGCGGAACTGATCGTGATCGACGGCCATCCGGTCTATCGGCACGTTTCCGGCACTGCGAAGTTGAACTGGATCAGCAACACCGATGCAGATGTGTTCCGGGACGGGCTGAGCGGGCCCGTGTACTACCTTGTGTCGGGACGCTGGTTCGCGGCGCCCGATTTTGCGGGGCCGTGGGCGTTTGCGACGCACCGCCTCCCGGCCGACTTCCGGAAGATCCCGCTCGACCATCCGCGATCGCACGTCCTGGCGTCGGTGCCTGGAACGGTGCAGGCATCCGAGGCCGTTTTGCTCGCCGAGGTGCCGCGCCTGGCGCGCGTCAACAAGAAAGCCCTGAAGGCGCCGGCGGTCACCTACGACGGCGCCCCGGCGTTCCAGTTGATCGCCGGCACGCCGATCCTGCGCGCGCAGAACACCGACAAGGACGTGCTCAAAGGTGGACGGCAGTACTACCTCTGTTTCGACGGAGTGTGGTTTGTCGGAAACGCCGCCACCGGCCCCTGGGCGGTGACCGGCGACATCCCGGCGACGATCTACCAGATTCCGCCCTCCTCGCCCTCCTACCGCGTGACGCAGGTGAGCGTTTCTGAGGAC
>JBPYEE010000417.1:0-14134 GCA_051985095.1 Vicinamibacterales bacterium
CCCTTCGAGGCCGACCTCCGGCATGATCAGGTGCCGCGAGTAGCGCTGGTACTCGTCGGGCGTCAACGACGGCGGCGCCGCGATCGGGTCCGAGGCAACGGTATCGGGGCCGGTCCCTCCGGCGACGGAGGGAATGATGCTGATAGTGTCTCCGACCTTGACCGGTGTCTGTTCCTTCTGCAGATAGCGGATGTCTTCGTCGTTCAGGTATACGTTGACGAAGCTGCGCAGCTTGCCCTGCTCGGTGTAGAGATGCGCTTTCAGCCCGGCGTGCTTCGTCGTCAGATCGGCCAGAAGTTCACCGATCGTGGCGCCGGCGGCGTCGACGGCGTCCTGCTTATCGGTGAACGGCCTGAGCGGCGTTGGGATCAGGATTTTCGGCATGGTTCAATGCGCCCTCGTCAAAGCTCGATCGATCCTCTCTCAAATACCAGACGGTCATGTCCCCCGCCGTGCCCTGGGTGACAGACACGATGATGTACCCGAAGGTCGGCCACGCATGATCGAGGTCGTACTGCGATGGCCGCGCCGGGTGATCCGGGTGTGAATGGTAAAACCCGAGCAGTTCGCCGCCGAGGACCGCGGCCTGGCGGTCCGCCTCACGGTAATCCGACGGCCGCACGAGAAACCGGCGGCGCGGTCCCTCATCCGTCGTGTTTGGCAGCGCCACCGCCGCCACGACCTGGTCGCCACGGCCGACGAGTGCGCCGCAACATTCGTGCGGGTAGGTTTCCTGCCCGTGCGCGCGGATCGCGGCGTCGACCCCGTCCGTAATCGTCATCTGCCGCTCAGTCATTGACGGTCCAGAACGATTCGCTCAGGTATTTTTCCGCGCCGTCGGGGAAGATCGTCACGATCACGCCCCGATCGACGTGCGCGGCGACCTGCAACGTCGCGCACATCGCGGCGCCCGACGAGATGCCCGCCAACATCCCCTCCTCGCGCGCGAGCCGCCGCACCATGCGATACGCATCTTCGGTGGCGACCCGCAAATCCTCGTCGGCGAGCCCTGGATCGTAGATCGCCGGCACAATTGCCGATTCCATGTGCTTCAGCCCTTCGAGGCCGTGAAAGGGCGAGTCGGGCTGGAACGAAATCAGTTTAATCGCCGGATTGAACTTCCGCAGGCGGCGCCCGACGCCAACGAAGGTGCCGCTCGTGCCAAGACCGGCGACAAAGTGCGTGAGACGGCCGCTCGTCTGCTCGATGATCTCCGGCGCGGTCGTATCGAAATGTGCCAGCCAGTTTCCATCGTTGCTGTACTGATCCGGATAGAAGTACTTCTCCGGATGAGCTGCGGACAGCCGCCGCGCCTCGCGGATGGCGCCGTCGCTGCCCTCGAGCGGGCTGGTCAGCACCAGTTCGGCGCCCAGCGCGCGGAGGATCAGTTTCCGTTCTGAACTCGCGTTCTCGGGCACGCAGAGCATCACTTTGTACCCCCGCGCGGCGCCGACCATCGCGTACGCGATGCCGGTGTTCCCCGAGGTCGCGTCCAGGATGATTTTCGTGCGATCGAGCTTCCCGCTCGCCTCACCTTCGAGGATCATCCGCGCCGCCGGGCGGTCCTTGACCGACCCGCCGGGGTTCTGCCACTCCGCCTTGGCGTACAGCTCGACGCCTGGCGTTTCGCGTTCGAACTGATGGAGCCGGACGAGGGGCGTCCGCCCGATCATGTCGAAGACGGATGAGCCCGGCGCACGATCAAGAATAGATGCGTTGGATGACGCCATCGATATCCGACCGGCCTAGTCGTAATTCTACCAAACTCGGTGGCTGGCTGTTCCGGCATCGGACGGCGCTGCCGGTCCCGATTGCGCTGGCCATCCTGCTGATCCCCTCAGGTGAGACGTCGCGGCCGGCGGCTGAGATCCTGTTCGGCGTCGCCCTCACGGTCGCCGGCGAGACGGTTCGGCTCTGGGGCGTCCGTCACATTGGGGTGATCTCACGCACGCGAAGTGAACGGCTGGGGCCGCTGATTGATACCGGGCCGTTCGCGTACGTCCGCAATCCGCTGTACATCGGGAACGTCCTGCTGTGGGTGGGCTTTGCGACGACCGCTGGACTGCTGTGGCTGACACCGGTGGTCGGGGTCCTGCTGGGGCTCGAGTATCACTGGATCGTGCGGTGGGAGGAGTCGCTGCTGCTTGCGCGTCTTGGGGACCGGTATCGTGCCTACCTCCACCGTGTGCCACGGTGGATACCGACCATCGGTCCCCGGCCCGATCTGGAGGACGGCCATTCGACGCCCCCCGCACCGCCGGCATGGACGCCGGCAGATCAGCGCCAGACGCCCGGCCACACGCTGTTCAGCGAGCGCGGGACGCTGATTGCAATCGCGGTGGGGTATTTGCTGCTCTGGACAAAGGCTCGTTTCTGAGCGTTTGCCACAGATACCAGCAGGCCACGGACCGATACGGTTTCCACGCTTCGCCGATGTCCCTGACGCGGTCCGCCTTCGGGCGTTTTCGCAGCTTGTACAGCCGCTGAATCGCGTTGAGAATTCCCAGATCCCCCACCGGCAGCACATCCGGCCGATGGAGCCGGAACATCAGAAACATCTCGGCGGTCCATCGTCCGAAGCCTTTGACCGCCACGAGGCGCTCGATCACGTCTTCGTCGGCCAGGGCATCGAGTGCATCGAGATCGAGCCGGCCGTCGCTGATCCGTGCGCACAAATCGCGCAGATAGGAGATCTTCTGTCCGCTGAATCCGGCGGTCCGAAGCTGCAGATCGGTCACCATCGCGACCGCCGCGGCGCCGGGGATCTGACTCTCCGGAAACAGCGACGCGAAACGGCCGAAAATCGTCGCGGCGGCCTTGGTCGACAGCTGCTGGCTGACGATCGCGCCGATGAGCGCCGTCAGGTGATCCTTCCGCTGGCGGTCGGCCATCCGGCACGGCCCGATCCGTTTGATGGCTTCACGGAGCACCGGATCGCGGCGCATCAGGAGCCGGCGCGCTCGTTCGTATTCTTCTGACGTCACTGTGGTATCACGTGGAACAGACGATTCTAAACCCTATGCTGTACGCGTACGTATCGGGCGGCACCTGGTGCCGATACGCGCAGCGCAGCATCGACGGATCGGTGTTCACCCACGACCCGCCGCGCACGATCCGCATCTTCCCGCTGGGGGGACCTTTCGGGTCGCGCACGTCGCCGAGCGCATAGTACTCCGCGTTGTACCAATCGGACACCCACTCCCAGACGTTGCCGCAGACATCGTGGAGGCCGAACGGATTGGGGGGGTACGTCCCCGCCGGTCTCGTCCCGCGCTGCCGCTTCGAGGACGAGTCGATCAGGTAATTGCCGCGCGAGGGATCGATTTCATCGCCCCACGGATAGCGCAGTCCGTCGGAGCCGCCGCGCGCGGCCCTTTCCCACTCGGCTTCCGACGGGAGACGCACCGGACGGCCAATCGCTTCCGTCAACCAGGCGCAATACGCCACCGCATCGTCGTAGTGGACGAGCACGACCGGATGGCCGCCATGACCCGCCGGGGGCTGATCGTTCTCCCAGACATACGACAACGCGAATTCGCGAAACACGGCCTCGCGGCCGCCGACGGTAATGAGCGGGAGCGACCGAAGAGCGGGCGCGGGATAGCCGGTCGCCCGGACGAATCGGGCGTACTCGTCGTGCGTCACCGCAAAGCGTCCGATGAAGAACTCGCTGACGTACACGCGGTGGACGGGACGCTCGTCGGCGCCGGCATCAGCCGTGCCCATCAGGAATTCGCCGGCGGGAATGCGCGCAAGGTCGGGAGTCGGCGGCTGGGACAGGGGGCCAATATATTACAGTTCACCACATGAGACTCGTTCCCTTCGAGATGGAGCGCATGCAGTCCATCTTCGAACATCAGGTGGACTTCAATCTGTCGGAGAGCGGCGTCCACCCGCTGCGCGTCGACGAACTGCTGGACGACCCCGAATCGCGCGCGGCGTTGCTCGACGAACGGCTTCGCTACACGCAGACGAACGGAAGCGTTCCGCTTCGACTGGCCATCGCGGCACTGTACCCGGGCACGACCGCCGACCACGTGCAGGTGACCAACGGCGGCGCCGAAGCGAACTTTCTGGCCGCATGGCACCTCGTTGAACCGCACGACGAAGTCGTCGTCCTGGTGCCGAACTACATGCAGACGTGGGGGCTCGTCGGCGCGTTCGGCGGCGTCGTGCGAGAGTGGCCGCTCGCGTTCGACGGCGGACGCTGGCGCCTCGACGTCGATGCCCTGGCTCGACGCGTGGGCGACCGGACGAAGCTCATCATCCTGTGTAATCCCAACAACCCGACAGGGGCGCGCTTCGAAGCCGGCGATCTGGACCGGGTGGCGATGGTGGCAGATCGGCACGGCGCCTGGATTCTGAGCGACGAGATTTACCGCGGCGCCGAGCGCGATGGCCGCGACACGCCATCGATGTGGGGCCGAAGCGACCGCGTCGTGGTGACGAGCGGGTTGTCAAAGGCCTACGGGTTGCCGGGGCTGCGCATCGGATGGATCGTCGGTCCGCCGGCGCTCGTCGCCGCGACGTGGGCGCACCACGACTACGTCACCATCGCACCGGGCGCGGTCAACGATCTGATGGCCCGGCGCGCGCTGCTGCCGTCGCAGCGCGCGCGCATCCTGGCGCGGACCCGCGGCATCCTGAATCAGAATTTTCCGACGATCGCCAGATGGCTCGACGGTCATGCCCCGCTCTTCAGCTACGCGCCGCCTGACGCCGGCGCCATCGTCTACGTCCGCTACCACTCGCCGATCAATTCGACTGCGCTCGTGACGCGTCTCCGAACCGAAAAAGGCGTCCTCGTCGTCCCCGGTGATCACTTCGCGATGGATGGGTATCTGCGGATTGGCTTCGGCGAGGACCCGCAGTACCTCCGCGATGGGCTCGATCGGTTGGCGGACATCGGATCCTGGATGGCCGGGTGACAACGTTCGATCTGATCCTCGTCGGATACGGGCGTGTCGCTCGCCGGTTCGCGGCGCTCCTCGACGAGCAGCGCGACGTGTCGGCGCGCGTCGTCGAGATCGTGCGGCGGCGGCCGGACAGTGTCGCCTTCCTGCGCCGCCTGCTTCGAAAGCACGCCGCCGCGGCCCGCCACCGGCGGCTGGTCGTCGTCGAGGCCACCACGCTTGACATCACGCGCGGTGAACCGGCGACGAGCCACATCCGCGTCGCGCTCCAGCATGGCGCGCACGCGGTCACCGTCAACAAGGGACCGGTAGCCTTCGCGTATGCCGCGCTGGCGCGGGAGGCGGCACGGGCGAAGCGGCGGTTTCTGTTCGAGGGCGCCGTCATGGACGGCGTGCCGATCTTCAACCTCGCGCGCGACCTGCTGCCCGGCATCGCCATCACCGGCTTTCGCGGGGTCGTCAACAGCACGTCCAACTACATCATTACGGCGATGGAACACGGCGAGACGTTCGAGTCCGCCCTTGCGGCGATGCAGCGAGCCGGCATTGCCGAGGCCGACGCGACGCTCGACGTCGACGGATGGGACGCCGCGGCCAAGGCGGCGGCGCTCGCCAACGTGCTGCTCGACGCCCGCATCACGCCGCACGAGGTGGAGCGCGAAGGGCTCACGCCGGCGGCCGGTGAATCGATCCGTCGTTCGCGCGCGACCGGCCGCCGCACCAGACTCGTCGCCTCGGCGCGCGGCCGCGGCCGGTCGGTTCAGGCGCGGGTTGGACTGCTCGAATTGCCGGAAGACGATCTGCTCGCCGGCCTGGAGGGGCCGCAGAACGCTCTCGTGTTCACCACCAACCTGCTTGGCGAGATCGCCATGGTCGAGCTCGGCGCCGACCTGACTCAGACGGCGTACGGGTTGCTCGCCGACCTCGTCACGATTGCGCGCGACCAGGCTCCTGCCCGCGCCGCCACTCCTCGACGAGCGCCGTCAGCGCGGCGACATCGAGGCCCTTGATGAGGCGCTCGCCGTACACGGTGACCGGAACGCTGCGAAACCCGCGGGCGAGGAGCTCGTCGTACGCGCGCTCATCCTCGTCGACATTCCTGGCGTTGAATGGCGCCCCGGCTCGTGAAAGAAACTCTTTCACCTGTTCGCAGCTGCGTCACGCGCTGCCCACGTAGACAATAATCTCCGGCATGGCTCCTCTCGACGGTATCACTGTTGTGGATCTGACGCGCGTGCTCTCGGGCCCCTACTGCACGATGCTGCTCGGTGACATGGGCGCGCGCGTCATCAAGATCGAACAGCCGGGTAAGGGGGACGACACGCGCGCCTGGGGTCCGCCGTTTGTGAACGGCGAGAGCGCCTACTTCATGAGCATCAACCGGAACAAGGAAAGCGTGACGCTCGATTTCAAGCAGCCCGATGGGCGCGCGATCCTCGACCGGCTCGTCGCGAAAGCCGACGTCCTTGTCGAGAACTTCCGGCCGCGTACGCTCGACAAGTTCGGCCTCGACTACGGGTCGCTGGCACCCACCTATCCGCGGTTGGTCTATTGCTCAGTTTCGGGTTTCGGTCAGACAGGACCTCGATCCACGCAACCCGGGTACGACGCGGTCATTCAGGCCGAAGGCGGACTGATGAGCATCACGGGACCGGCTGAGGGCCCACCCTATCGCCTCGGAGTCGCCATCGCCGATATCGTGTCGGGCATGTTCGCCGCGTACGGCGTCGCGCTGGCGCTCCTCGCACGCGAACGAAGCGGCCGCGGTCAGCAGGTGGATCTGGCCATGCTCGACGCCGTGACGGCGCTGCTCACCTACCAGGCCGGCAATTACTTCGCGACCGGGCATCCACCGGGACGTCTGGGCAACCGGCATCCGAGCATCGTGCCGTATGAGGTGTTTGCGGCGTCGGATGGCGACTTCGTGGTGGCCGTCGGCAACGATGAGCAGTGGAAGAAATTCTCCGCCGCCGTCGATCTCCCGCCGGACGACCGATTCGCGACCAATCGGCAACGAGTGACCCAGTACGAAGAGCTGCGGCCGATCGTGGCCGCCCAGCTGCGGCGCCGCACGCGCGCCTACTGGATCGAACGGCTCGGCGCCGCCGGCGTGCCGTGCGGGTCGGTGCGGAACCTCAAAGAAGTGTTCGACGATGCGCAGGTGCAGGCGCGGGAGATGATCGCCCGGCTCCCGCACCGCGTCGGCGGGACGGTGCAGCAAATCGGTGTGCCGGTCAAACTCTCGGCTACGCCCGGGGCCGTACGGACGCCGCCTCCGATGCTCGGCGAGCACACGGAGGCGGTCCTGCACGAAGACCTCAACATGACTGGCGACGCGATCGAGGCGCTTCGGCGCCGAGCGATTATCTGACCAATGGAAATCTCTGTCGTTCGACAGCGTCTGCGCGAGACGATCGAACGTGCGAAGCGCCATGCAGCCGAGCGCCGCACGCACAACGACGAGGCCGCGAAAGAATATCGGGCCTTCCTCGACCATGTCGCGGTGCCGCTCGTGCGCCAGGTCGCAAACGTGCTGAAGGCGGACGGCTACGCGTTTACGGTGTTTACGCCGGCCGACAGCGTCAGGTTGATGTCGGACCGGCGCGCGGAGGACTACATCGAGATCGTCCTCGACACCAGCGGGGAGCCCGCAATCGTCGGCCATGTCAGCCGACTGCACGGACGCTCGATCACCGAAACCGAACGTCCCGTCGGCAGCGGTAAACCGGGGGCCGTTACCGAAACGGAACTGCTCGAGTTCCTGTTGAAGGAACTGGAACCGTTCGTGGAGAGGTGAGGATCAGGCGAGGCGTTCGGCAAACGACGTGTCGACGCCCTGGCGTTTCAGCCCGGCCACGAGGGCCGGGCGATCGTTGGCCTGGCGGTAGGCTTCCCGGCCGTCGACGGTCCCGCCCCGGACCACAGACATCAGCGAATCGTTGAACGGAATCATGCCGTCGCGACGTCCTCCCTCGATCGCCATCGGCAGGAACGAGGTCTTGCCTTCGGCAATGATGCTCGACACCGCCGGCGTGTTCAGAAGCACCTCACGGGCCGGCGTGCGTCCGCCGCCGACCTTTCTCAGCAGCACCTGCGAGATGACGCCTCGCAGATTGTCAGCCACCGCCAGCTGCACCTGGCGCCGCCGTTCAGGCGGGTAGAGATCGATGATGCGGTCAACGGCGGCTGTCGCCGTGTGCGCCGAGAACCCGCCGATGACGAGGCGCCCCGACGAGGCGGCTTCGAGCGCGACGTCCATCAGCGCGCCGGTCCGCAGATCCTCCAGCACCAACACGTCCGGATCCTCTCGAAGGGCCGCACGCGCGGCGCCGAGCACCTCTTCGTCGGTGCCCCGCACCTCGCGTTGACTGATGAACGAGGTGCCGCGTGAGTGGACGATGCTGATCTCCCGTTCGATCGCAATCACGTGATCGCGCCGGGTGCGGTTGATGAGATCCACAAACGCGGAGATCAGCGTCCGCTTGCCGCTCAACCGTGGTCCCACGATCAGGATCAGGCCCTCGGGCTCAATCGCGAGGGCCTGGATGGCTTTCGGCAAGCCAAGCTGATCGGCCGAAACGGTCCGCGCCGGAATCAGACGGAAAACCGCCCCGGAACCGAGATGGTCCCGGAACGTGGTGCAGCGGACGCGACCGACTTCCTCGATATCGCAGATCCACTCTGACGGGGCGCCGGCGCGCAACGCCTCATGGCTGCGCTCGGGCATCAGCGTCAACAGCAGCGATTCGACGTCGCGTGCAGTGAGGACCGGCTCGGCATCGAGCATCTGCAATTCGCCGTCGAGCCGCACGGAGGGACGTGACTCTGATGCCAGGTACATCGTCGAGGCGCCTCGGGCGGCGGAAATCCGTAACAGGCGCTGCAGTCCGTCCATGGTTGGGTCTCCGACCGAGGCGACGGCTGGCTGCTCGCCTCGGAATGGCGTTCTTGTCATCGGCAGCACGACCGCCGGTTGCGGCGGCGGCCCTGCCGGAGGTGGTGGAGCCGGAGGCGGCGGTGGCGCCACCAGAGCGGCCGGTCTCGACGCTCCCGCCGGCATGTCTGCCGACGCCGACGGGAACCGAGCCGGGACGAGCGGCGGCGCCGCGAATGGCACCGACACGATTGCCGGTGTCACGGCCGACGGCACAGGCTCGATTGGCTCCCGCTCAATCGGTTCAGGCGCATCAACCGGCAAGTCGGCCGCAGCCATCGGTAATACGACGGCAGCGCCTGGCGTCTCGTGAACCACGATGGGCGTGTCCGGCGGCACGACTGGCGATTCGTCGATGCATGCGATTGGGGCCTCGTCTGGCGCAATCGGAACGTCGAGGGCTGCCGCGGCCCGTTTCAGAACCGGGACTGGCTCTTCGACGATCGCGCTCGCGGCAGAGATTGACAGCGGCTCGGCGGGCGTCGCGGGCGCTGACACGATCAACAGTGCCGCGACCGGCGAAGGGAGCGCGATGGGTTCCTGGTCAACGGGCGCAGGCGCATCGGTTGGCGCGGTGAGCACCGGCTCCGGCAGTTCGAACCGAGCGGCCGATGGGACCATCGCCGTCTCCGGTGGTGTGTTCGCGGCCTGGCGCGCCGCAATTCGAGTGTCCGGCGCCGAAGCGGCCAGCTCCGGGATCGCAAATGCCTCTTCGAGAACCGCTCTTGAAGCAAACGTCGACAGCGTCTCCGGCGGTGCGACGACCGCTGACGCGATCACCGTCATGAGCGGCGGCACAACGGGGGCCCGGCCAATGGGCTCAGGGGCAAGACCGGGCGCCGTGAACACCACCATCGGCGGTTCGAAGGCAGGGGCCGGCGGTTCGTGCAGGACGATCGGCGTTTCCGGCGGTGCGATCGCGGCTCCGCGCGGCGCAACTGGCGCAGCGGTTGCGGCGACGGAGGGCTCCGCGGCTGGAACTGGTTCTTCGGGGACCGCTCTCGACGCCGATAGCGATGGCGTCTCTGGCGGCTCGACGGGCGCGGACCCGATTACCGCGACGACCGGCTGAAGGAACGCGTAGTCAACGGACACGTCGGTTGGCCCGGCGAGCACCGGCATCGGCGGCCCGAACGTCGTTGCCGGCGGTTCGTGCGCCGCGATCGGCGTTTCGAGCGGCGCGCCGGGTGGTTCGACGGGTGCGATGAGGGTTTCAAGGGGCGCGATCGGTGCGCCGAGCGCCGCCATGGCCGGTTCCGAGACGGGAGGCTGTGATTCGACGAGCGTGGTCGACGGGGATACCGACGGCGTCTGCGGTGGCGGCGCGACTGGCCATGACACGATCACGGGCGCCATGGCCGGCGGTGGCGACGCCATGAGCTCCAGTTCAATGAGTTCAGCGGCCGCGGGTGCCGGTCGCAGCCTCGCCATCGGCAGCTCAAAAGCCTCGTCTGGCGGCGCGCGGAGCACGATCGGCCGGTCGAACGACAGGATCGCCGCTTGGATGGGTGCATGAAGGGCGGATGCCGCCATTTCGGCGTCGAGCACGGCATCGGCCGATTCGATGCCGACCGACACTTCGAACCGGGAAAATGACGATTCGAGAACGCCGACCTCCACTTCCAAAGGCACCGCTGCCGACCCCATCGCCACGGGTGCAGGCTCGATCGGCGCCGGTGGCAGCTCGACCCACGCCGGCACCTGCGGCGGCTCGGGCGGCGCGATTGCAGACAACGGGACCGGTTCAGCGAGGGCGTGCTCGGGGCAAGCCGTTTCGGTGTGAGGCCCCATGACATGAGCGGATTCGAACACCGGTTCTTCGTCCGGCTGGTGCGCGTCGGGAAACCGCTGCGGCGCATCGGGCACCACGAGGTCCTCATCGCTCGAGGCAGTCGGCGCGTCACCCTCGCTGGCGGGCCGGTCAGCGTTTATGTCCGCGATGCTCAGGGCGTCGTCGTGACTCGCCGGGCCCGACGACGCCGGCGGGGCTATCGGATCGTCGGAGGCCGCGACAGCCACGACCCGGTGGCTCATGGCGGCTGCGGCGGCAGGCGCGGTAAAGAACCAGGTAAAGAACCCATCCGGAATCCTATCCGCGTCCGAAGTGCGATGGCGCCGGACTTCCACCCACAGGTCGTCGCCGCCGCGCGCCGCGACCACGGTGAAGCGTTCGCTGGGAAATTCGCTCATCGACGGCAGCTCGTACTGCACGGCGCCGAACTCCTGGAGCGAGCGGCGCGACTCGGTCGACAGCAGCTGGCCGACGATGCCGTCGACCGCTTCGAGCGTGAGCCCTTTCGTGGCGAGATCCACCTGGCCGGTCGGAGTGACAACGTATGGCTTATCGCCCGCGTGCATCACGAGCGCATCGCCGTCGATGCGCACAATGGCCTGAAGAAGCGAGGGTACGAGGCTCACCCGCCTATATGTCGGCCCCACGACGAGCGACCATTAGGCGCGTGGCGTCGCGCCGATTTCGTACAGGCGGACAAGCTCCACGAGCTTGTAGCCGCGTGACTGATAGGGTGGAATGACGCGCTCGGTTCGCAGGTACTGCAGCAGCCCCGCGTCGGAATAGTCGGGAGCGCCGATGTCGGGGAGGCCCGCGAGCAGCGCCCCGAGGTCCTCTAGCGCCATCGCCTTCACGGCGACACGGCGCGACGAGGGCAGGAAGCCGAACCGCTTCACCGTCTCCATCCGCTCGGTGGTCGCGAACGCGACGAACACTTCGTTGCTGATGAAGTTGTAATCGGCTTCGGATCGCGTCGCCGGCGCGTCTTCGACGCGAATCGCGCGAATCGATGCGACCTCTTTGAGGTGGCCGATCAGGGCCTGGGTGAACGCGCCCTCTCCCGACCAGCGCGATGTGTCAACTTCGGACGGCATCGTGCATCGCCATCAAGCCAGCCAGCACCCGATGATACTTCGCGCTCGAGAACCCTCGCTGTTCGAGCATCCGGACCAGCGCCTCCGCCCCCGGATACGTCCGGATCGAGGCCGGAATGTAGCGATAGGTGTCGGGATCTCCGTGCAGGATCCAGCCGAGGGCGGCGCCCACGACGGTCAGGTACGCCAGATAGACGCTGCGAACGACGGCTTGCGAGGGCCGGTTGAAGTCGAGCGCCAGAAGGCGCCCTCCCGGCCGCAGGACGCGGTGGATCTCGTCGATCGCACGTGCGAGGTCGGGCACGTTTCTCAACCCGTACCCGGTTGTGACCACGTCAAACGAGCCCGATGGAAACGGCAAAGCGAGCATGTCGCCCACGACGAACTTCTCTGGCCTCTTGGCGCGTGCGAGCTGAATCATCCGGTAGGTAATGTCCAAACCGACGACGTTGGCACCGCGCCGCGCGAGCGCGAGCGCGATGTCACCGGTCCCGGTGGCGAGATCGAGCACCAGGCAGGAGCCGTCCACCGGAACGAGATCGACCAGACGCCGTTTCCAGCGGCGATCCTGGCCGTACGACAGCGCGATGGTGATGAAGTCGTACTGGTCCGCGATCGTCGCGAAGAGCGACCTCACGTAGCGTCGTTTGCCTTCCGGCGTCGCAATCCGGTCCGCGAGTCGCATTGGTGGATAATATCGATAGATGCTCGCGTCGAGCACTGTCGAGAATTACGTGAAAGCAATCTACCAGGGTCAGGCTGCACTCGAAGGCGGCGCGCACCTCGTCTCGATGGGCTACATCGCGTCATCGCTCCGCGTGACGCCGGGAACCGCCACGTCGATGGTCAAGATGCTGGCCGAGGAGGAACTCGTCGAGTACGAGCCGTACAGCGGCGTGCGCCTGACCGCCAAGGGCGAGAAACTGGCGGCGCGGGTCGTCCGGCGCCATCGGCTCGTCGAGTCGTTTCTCGTGCAGGTCATGGGGATGAGCTGGGCCGAGGTGCATGACGACGCGGAACTCCTCGAGCATGCGGTGTCGGATCGCCTGATCGAACGCATGGACGAGATGCTCGGCCGGCCGACCTACGATCCGCATGGTGATCCGATTCCCAATCCGGAGGGATCGGTCGCGCGGCGCCAGCTCCACTCGCTGCTGACGTGTCCGACCGGGACTCCGCTGCGCGTCACGAGAATCGCGGATCAGGATTCGGCGTTTCTCCGTTTCATCGAGCACAACCATCTGAAACCGGGTGAACCCGTTGAGGTCGAAACGCGCGATGCGGCTGCGGATGCGGTTCACCTGCGTGGCAGGGACGGGCGGCTGATTACGATCGGCGCGCGGGCTGCCTCGAAGCTGCTGGTCGAAGCCGCGACGTAGCGGTCACATCAGTTTGCCGAGCGGTCCCAGGTCGAGATTCAAATCCTCCGGTGCGAGGCCGAATTTCGCGCCGATGTCGCGCACGGTCTGCTCGAGTCGCATCAACGCCACGCCGACCGCTTCGACTTGCTGCGCAGTCAGGGTCTTCTGCTCCATCCGCCGAATGGCCTGGCGCTCCATCAGCTGGCGAAGAAATTCGACGATCGTGAGGACCAGCTGCGCCACGGACTTCTGGACGTCCTCGGGATCCGGGTTCCAACGCGCCGGCATGGCACGGCGCTCGATTGCCTTTCTGAGCGCGCGCAACTCCGCGGCGGTCACCGGGACGGCGGCGACCGGCCGGGCGCGACGAGGCGGCCGACGCCGCCGACGGCGGGCACGTTTTTTCGTCATCGGTCGATCAATCTCGGGATGCGGAGCCGCGGTGGCGTCGACGGCGGCGGGGCGCCGCGACCGGCAGCACGCGATCGGCAGCGCACAGGAGTGTCGAGAGCCGGAGATAAATCAAGTCGACGCCGGCTACGCCGAGCGTGACCTCGCCACTGGCCATCACGCCCCTGTTGAGGAGTTGATCGATGAGGTCGAGCGCCGACGCCTGCGGTGTGTCGAGGATGACCTCGCCGGCCGTCGGGGTCGACGCGCGCGAGCGGCGGAGCGATGCGGGGCGTCGGCGCGCGGGCATTGGTCAGTCCTGCACGAACGTGTACGGCGGCCAGGGTCCTGTGAGTGTCAGGCCGTAGCCGGCCCGTTCGAGCGCACGCGCTTCACGGGCAGCAAGCGCACGGAACGACCGCGCACGCGCGCGCGGAACCAGAAAGGCCGCATCGAGCAGCAACGGACCGTCCTGAACGGGCAGCTCGGCCGCCGATCGTCGCGCTGCGGCACGCGCGCGCGCCGCCAGTCGATCATAGACGGCTGCGACGGTGTCGCGCGCGCGTTCGGCCAGCTCCGATGCGGCGTCGCGCTGCGTCTTTTTGCCTGACAGATAGGCCGTACCCGTTCGGGGTGATCCGGCGCTGCCT
>JBPYEE010000418.1:0-9647 GCA_051985095.1 Vicinamibacterales bacterium
CGAACTGCCATTGGCCGAAGTTGGGGTCGAGCACGACGCTGTTGGGTACGTTCGAGAGGTCAAACGCGCCGACGCGCGCCGTCCATGTGCGCCGATACCACTCGAGGGCTGCGCCGTAGGTAAACCCCCACGCATCAGCGGCGTAGTCGAACGTCCCGGCGTCGACGAGCGACCAGTTCATGAAGTCGTTGCGCGGATCATGCGCGTAGGTGATGGTGTCGAACAGATCGGACACGCTGAATTTGCCGACGGTCACGACCAGTCGATTGACGGTGTGGGACCCGGCGAACTGATTCGGACCAGCGTCCACGGTCTCCGTCATGCCCCCGAGATTGATGGTCTGCTGGACGATGAGGCGGGGCACCCGCACGTACGGATTCGTGTAGCCGACCTTGTACGCCTCGCCGCTCGTGAATCCAGCGACCCCCAGCGTATCGCTCAACCCAAAGCCCTGATCAATCTCGGGGTTGATCCACAGTGCGGCGCCCCGCCACAGCTGCCGCCCGAGATACAACGTGACATCCCACGTTTCCCGGCCGGCATTGGAATTGAGACTGTTGGGACCGCGGTACGGCGCGGTGAATGGCGGTGCGTATTGGATCAAAAAGGTCGTTTGCCCGTGGACACTCCAGCCATCGATGGCGAGCGGCGCGAGTCCGCGCGGCGTGGCCTCCTCCGCGCTGTCGCTGGCCCACGTGTAGTGCAGGCCGACGCGTACCTGGTGCGTCGACAGCGAGGTCGCAATCGACGTGTTCGATGCGAGGACAACGTCGGTGCCGCCGAACCGCGTGTAGAAATACTCGGCGTTCGCGCTCCAGCCGGCTGCCACGGTGCGTTCGATTCCCGCCCCCAGTGTCCAGCCGACACGCTGGCTGAACTGCGAGTCGGGGCCGCTGCCGTCCGAACCCGGCGAGACGAACATGAATTGATTACGAGTCCAGGCGAAGCCGCCGGTGCCGTATGTCAGCCATCGCGCCCCTCCGTACCCCAGGCGCCCGCGGACGGTGCCAAACAGTTCAGCGGTTTCGCTGAACCGATCGGTCGTGCCGACGGGCTCTGCTCCGAAGGACACATCCCCCTCGGCGCCGACCACGACGCCCGACGGCAGCCGGCGACTGTAGCCGACGAGCAGGCTGCCGAAGTGGCTGCCCGACCCGTCCAACCCGTCGTACGGGCGATACAGGCTCGCCGAGCCCGATAGGCTCCCGGCGTTGGGTGGCGTCGCCGTCCACTCGGACGAGCCGCCCAGTACGCCGAACGATATGCCGGCGTAGGGGCCGGTCCCGGCCGGGGTCGCGGATGAGTCCTGCGCGTCGGCGACGGCCGCGCCCATCAGCAGCAGCACGCACACGCCCCACAGGCGTTGACCAGTTTCGGTGGCCACAAACCGAATCATCGAATATTTCCTTGCGACGACGCACGTTGTGGGCTCCGGCCACATGAGACCGCAACGGGTCGGTGGAGCGGAGCGCGGGACTATGATGATCGACGCGTGTAACAAAGGCCGGTACAACGCGCAGCGTCACCTCCCGCAGCGATCGTGACGTCGGATGAGGTCATCGGTTGCATTATACCCGCTCTAGGTATAGGTGATAGGTGGCAGGGGTATACTGGTTGTTGCATGCCACATACGATCCGGAAGAAAAAGCGCCTGGCGCACCGCGTGGCCCGCATTCGGGGGCAGGTCGACGCGCTGGCGCGTGCGCTCGACGGAGAGGCCGACTGCGGCCGGGTGCTGGGGCTGATTGCCTCAGCGCGAGGCGCGATGGACGGTCTGATGGCCGAAGTGATCGAAGGACACATTCGCGATCACGTCTTTCGCCATGCCCGCCCGCGGTCGAACGAGCGCGAGGCGGCGGCAGACCTGGTGAAGATCGTCCGGTCGTACTTGAAATAACGAGGAAACGGCATGACTCGCGCCGACCACGATTGCCGCCCGGATCACGCGCACGACCATCGCCATGGCCACTCGCACGGCCATCATCATGCGCATGTGGTGGCCGGCGATTCGGATCGGCGGTACCTGACCATCGCGCTCGTCCTGATTGTCGGGTTCATGGTCTTCGAGATCATCGTCGGCATCGTGGCGCACTCGCTCGCGCTGCTGTCCGACGCCGGCCACATGTTGACCGACGCGGGCGCGCTCCTGCTGTCGCTCGTGGTCATTCGGCTGGTCGAGCGCCCCGTCGGCGGCCACCTCACCTACGGCATGCGACGCGCCGAAGTGCTCAGCGGCCAGGCCAACGGGGCGGTGCTCCTCGTGCTCGGCGTGCTGGTCACCTATGAGGCGATCTGGCGTCTCGTCCGCCCCCCGGAGGTGGCGGGCGTCCTTGTGACGCTGGTGGCGGCCATCGGCGTGGCGGTCAACGTCGCGGCGGCCTGGGTCCTGGCCAAGGCCAACCGGCAGAGCCTGAACGTCGAAGGCAGTTTTCAACACATCATCACGGACCTGTACGCCTTCCTCGGCACCTTCCTGGCCGGCGTCGTGATTCTTGTGACCGGCTTCAATCGAGCCGACGCGGTCGCCTCGCTGTTTGTGGCGGCGCTGATGATTCGGTCCGGTGTCGGCCTGCAGCGCCGGGCGATCCGGGTGCTGCTCGAGAGCGCGCCGGAAGACATGGTGCCGACTGAGGTCGGTCGGGCGATGGTCTTGACCGAGCACGTCAGCCAGGTGCACGACCTCCACCTGTGGGAACTCGCGCCAGGACGCCCCATCCTGACTGCCCACGTCCTGGTCGCGCCCAAGGTCGACTGCCACGCCGTGCGTCGCGCCCTGGAACGGATGCTGCGGGAGCGCTTCAAAATCGATCACACGACGCTGCAGGTCGACCACGCACGCCAGCGGCTCGTGACGATCTTCCGCCAGCCGCCCCAGGCACCGCCTTCCCCGTGAGCGAGGCGGCTCAGGCTTCCAGCGCGAACCGCGTCGACGCGAGGGCGTAGAGGCGGCGCCATACGAGGCGGTTCACGGTGATCACAATGACGGCCATCACGATGGTCGCGCCGAGCAACAGGGCAAAATCGCCCTGATCCGTCGCGCGGCTGATGATGGCACCCAGGCCGACGGTCGCCATCGTCTTCCCCCGGAAGTGGAAGTACTCGGCGACGACGCTCGCGTTCCAGGCGCCGCCCGACGCGGTCACCAGACCCGTGATGAGGAATGGAAAGATGCCCGGCAACAGCAGTCGGCGCCACCGTTCCCGCGGCCCGAACCGGTACAGGTCGCAGACCTCGCGAAGATCCGTTGGAATGGCGCTGGCGCCGGCGATCACATTGAACAGGATGTACCACTGTGTGCCGAGCATCAGGAGCACGATCGATGCCGTTCCGAGACCGCCACCCCATTGAATCAGAATCAAGACAATGATGGGGAACAGGGCGGTGGCCGGCATCGACGCGGCAATCTGAGCCAGGGGCTGCACGATCGATGCGAGCCGCGGCCGCAGGCCGACGAACACGCCAACCGGAATCGTCCACAACGCCGAGAGCAGCAGCGTCAGCTCCACCCGGAGGAAGGTCGCGGTCGCGCCCCACGCCAGGTCGCGCAGCTCCGCTCCCGAGACGGCAGCGAGCGTGCGGCTGATGCGATACGTCGCGTACGCAACGCCGATGACGCTCGCCGCCAACAGCGCACGGCCGCCCCGCGCGACCGCGCCGCGGAGCCGCGACCGATACATGCGTTCGGCGGGAGCTGCCGCCAGCTTCGGCGCCAGCGACTCGACGATCGGCTCGATCACGCGCTCGGAGAGATACCCCAGGACATTGGATCGGCGGAGCAGTTCGAGAACCGGTGAACGGACGGTTTCAGTGGCCTCCACCTGTTCGAATTTGAATTTCTGGCTCCACGCGATCATCGGCCGCCACACCAGCTGATCGACCAGCACGATGACCACGACCATGGCCGCCACGCCCCACCCGATGGCTCGGACGTCGCCCGCGTTGGCCGCGGTCTGGAGATAGGAGCCGATTCCCGGCAGCCGCAGGTCACGGTTGCCGAGCACGAACATCTCGCACGCCATCAGGAAGAACCAGCCGCCGGCGACCGACATGATCGAATTCCACACGAGGCCGATCGCCGAAAACGGGAGCTCGAGCTGCACGAACGCCTGGATCGGCCGCAGCCGAAATGCGCCAGTCGCTTCGCGCAGATCCTGAGGAATCGTCTTCATCGACGAATACGCGCTGAAGGCCATATTCCACACTTGCCCCGTCGCAATCAGCAGGATGGATCCGAGCTCGAGTCCCAGTTCCCGCGTCGGCACCAGGGCAATCATGGCGAGCATCACACCGGGCAGGAAGCTGAGCACCGGAATTGACTGGAGCGTGTCGAGCAGCGGAATCAGCAGCCGCTCGGCGACCCGGTTGTGCGCGGCCGCGTAGCTGTAGGCGAGTGCAACGACCAGGCTGACGCCGTATGCCACGGTCATGCGCGCGCAGGAGAAGAGCGCATACGCGGGCAGCGCCCGCGGACGCAGATCAATGACGAGTTCCGCACTGACCGGCGCCGACCAGACCCGCGCCACCACGAGGAGCCCGTAGAACAGCGCCATGCCGGCGGCGACGACGGGCACGTCGCGCAGCAGGAGGACGGCGTTGGCCGGCAGCTGCGCATTCCAGCGGGGTGGTCGGACGACTGCCATCGGCCGGCGCTACGGGGCGAGTGCGTGATCGGTCGACTCGGTCGACTCGTAGAGTGACAGGCGATCCGTGTCGGCGTCGTAGGACAGCAGGTCGGCGTAGCGACCCCAGTTGAGCGCGGTCTCGATCTGCTGCTGCGCGTCCGATTCGCTCAAATGCCGCTCGAGGGTATCGCGGAAGAACTCGAGGGGCATCGCGTGGTCGGGCTTTCGCATCAAGACGCCGTGCATCTGCTGAATCAGCGAAATATGGGCGAGCGCCGCGTCGCGGAAGAGTCGTTTGCGGTCGGCGATCCCCGCTTCGGCGAACGCCTTGCCCGCCCCGGTGAGCCCGACGTCGCCGTGCTCGGACGTGACGAACGACAGCAGCGCCGCTGCTTCCACGATCGGCAGCAGATCATCCACGTCCATCTGGAGCTCGTTTGCAATCCGGTACAGGTCCTCCCTGCCACCGCGGCTGTTCAACAGTTCGAGAAAGCCGGCGATCGCGCCACGCTTCGCATGCGGAAGGACTTGGGGCGCGCGGCGCAGGTCGGCCTCGCGGGTGAGCGGGGCCGGCTCGCTGAGGGGCTGGGTCATCAGGTGATAGATGTAGTCGACGTAGAGGAGGAACTCCTGCGATCGGGCATCACGCGGCTGGTGCAGCGGCACCTCGAAATCAGCCCGAATCCGCGCCGGATTTCGACCGAGCACGATGATGCGATCGGCCAGCAGGACGGCTTCCTCGATGTTGTGCGTAACGAGAAAGATCGCCTGCGTCGGAATCTGGCGCCCGCTCCAGAGTTCCATGAGCTCGCCCCGCAGGTTTTCGGCGGTCAGGACGTCGAGGGCCGAGAACGGTTCGTCCATGAACAGAATCTCGGGTTCGACCGCCAGCGCGCGCGCGAAGCCGACGCGCTGTTTCATACCGCCGCTGAGCTCTTTCGGATACGCATTTTCGAACCCCTTCAAGCCGACCGAATCGAGCGTGCGCACGGCGCGGGCACGCCGGTCCCGGGCTTCGATGCCCCTTGCGAGCAGCGGCACCTCGACGTTTTCGAGAACCGTCAGCCACGGAAACAACGCGAAGCTCTGGAAGACAATCCCGACGCGTGGCTGCGCGTCGCGGATCGGCGTGCCGTGCCACAAGACCTGCCCCGCCGACGGCGCGATCAGACCGGACAGGATCCGCAACAGCGTGGATTTCCCCGATCCCGACGGTCCCAGCACCGCCACGATCGCCCCTTCGGCCAGGGTCAGATCCATCGGCGCGATCACCTGCACGGGGGCGCCTTCCGGCAGCTGGAAGACCTTCTCGATCTGTCTGGCTTCGACAATCGCCCGCGGCGGCACTTCGCCCGCTGGCGATTCCTCCATGAGCTGATGCCACGCGTCACCCGAGAGATCCTCGAATAGCTGCGATCGCGCGAACGGATTCAAGGCGTCGACGATCGCGTGGATATCGTCCGACGGGCGCAGCCGCAGCAGGACGAACGCATGAAAGTACGGCACGTGTTCGACGATCGTGGTCGCCACGTCGATCGGCATCGCCCGGAATAGCCGTTGCTGGTCGTCGAAGGGGAGACCGAAGAAGGCATCGGCCGCCGTGGCGGGGGTGAGCCAGCGAAGCAGGGCGAGCGCATGGTCCCACTGTCGCTCGGCGACGAGCCGTCGTAGTTGTTCGGGGTGGCCCTCGTTCATGATCGTCCGCGTCTGGCGCGCCACTCCATCATAACGATCAAGCCCGACCGACGGATCGCATTCCACACGAATTGCGTCCTCAGCGGGCCGCAGACGTGGTCAATAATGGAAGGAGCCGCCGATGACGTGTGCGCAAACGGGGTCGTGTGCATGAATCTGCGGGCATCAATTGGCGGCCGGATCGCTGTCTCTCTGCTCGCGGTGGCGGCCGTAACGGCGGTGTATGCCGCGGTCGTTCGGGTCAACCCGACGACCATCGCCCTGAGCTATGTGATCGTCGTCCTGTTGATCGCGACCGGGTGGGGCATCGGGGCAGCCACGGTCGCCTCGATCGCGGCGATGTTCTGCTTCAACTTCTTCTTTCTCCCGCCCGTCGGGACGTTGACGATCGCCGATCCCCAGAACTGGGTCGCTTTGCTTGCGTTCCTGGTGACCGCCATCGTGGCGAGCCAGGTGTCGGGCCGGGCGCGTGCGCGGAACATCGAGGCGCTTGGCCGTCAGAGCGACCTCGAGCGCCTGTACGCGCTGAGCCGGGCGCTGCTCCTGTCGGAAGGCGGCGCCTCGGTGCCCGGCACCATCGCGCGCCACATCGCTGACGCGTTCGCGCTTCAGGCGGTCGGCATCTACGATCAGCGCCGCGACCTCGTGGCCTGGGCCGGCTCGGCGGAGGTCTTTGGTCAGGACGACAGCCTGCGCGACGCCGCGCGGCGCGGGGTGGCCGTTCACAGCTTGCGCGGTCTCACCGTGATCGCGATTCAACTGGGCGGCCAGTCGGTCGGCAGCGTCGCGATCCTGAATTCGCAGTTGAGCGACACGGTCCTGCACTCCATCGCGAATCTGGCCGCGATCGGACTCGAGCGCGCGCGAGGCGAGGAGGCGACCGCCCGTGCCGAGGCGGCGCGGCACAGCAGTGAATTGCGCGCGACCGTGCTCGACGCCCTCGCCCATGAATTCAAGACGCCGCTGACGTCGATGAAGGCCGCGTCGAGCGACCTGTTGACCAGCACGACGATCGCGCCCCGTGACCGGGAACTCGCTGTCATCCTCGACCAGGAGCTCGATCGATTCCAAAGCCTCGTCAGCGACGCCATCCAGATGCTGAGGATCGATGCCGGCGATTTCGTCGTCCATCGAGACCGCCACAACCTGGCGTCGATCGTCGATGCGACGCTGCGGCCATTTGAGCACCGGCTCGATGGACACCAGCTGGTCCGGTGCGTCGCTCCGGACCTGACGGTCGATGCGGATCGGAATCTGCTGGGCCTGGCGCTCCGCCAGCTGCTCGACAACGCGCTGAAATATTCGCCGCCGAGCTCCACGATCGAAATCGAGGCCCACGGCAACGGCACTGTCGACATCACCGTCCGGAATACGGGGTCGACCATCCCCGAATCGGAGCGTCCGCGGGTTGTCGAGCGATTCTACCGGGGCGCTCGCGCCCGCAACATCCCGGGGACCGGAATGGGCTTGACGATCGTGCAGCAAATTGCGCGTGCGCACGGCGGGGCCCTGTCGCTGTCGACGTCAGCCGAACGGGGCACCGCCTTCACGTTGAGCGTGCCCCACGGAGAAGCCGGCCGATGAGCGCAGGCAGAATCCTGATCGTCGACGACGACCCGCAAATCCGTCGCGTGATGCGCGTGACGCTGACCGGGCAGGGCTACGAAGTCGACGACGCCACCAGCGGTGAGGCGGCGCTCGACAAGGTCAGGGATCAGCGATTCGATCTCGTGCTGCTCGACATGAACATGGCCGGCATGGGCGGACTCGAAGCCTGCCGGGCGATTCGCGGTCAGTCAGACGTCGCGATCATCGTGCTGACGGTTCGGGATAGCGAGACTGACAAGGTCGAAGCGCTCGACGCCGGAGCCGACGACTACGTGACGAAACCGTACAATCCGCCTGAGCTGCTCGCGCGGATCCGTGCCGCGCTGCGCCGGACGCCCTCCATGCAGGAACCGACGGGCCGCGTCCGGCTGGGGTCGGTTGAAATCGATTTCGACGCCCGGCAGGTGACGGCGCCGGGCCGAAAGGTCCGGCTCACGCCGAAGGAGTTCGACCTGCTGCGCTACCTGACTTCGCACGCCAACAAGACAATCTCGCATCGTGAGCTCCTTCAGGCCGTCTGGGGACCCGATTACGGTGATCAGGTCGATTACCTGCGCGTGTTCGTCAACCAGCTTCGAAAGAAAATTGAACTGAAACCATCCAGCCCGGCCTTTCTGATAACTGAGCCATGGGTCGGCTATCGGCTGTACATTCCGGCTGAAGCTCAGGCGAAATCCTAATGGGCAGTTAATGACTTCCTAAGGTCGCGACACCTACAGTGGGTAATAGGGCGTGGGTGTCGTGGCCATGGGTAGAGTGATCCGGCTCGGGGATTCGACGGTCGCAAACGCTCCTGTGAACGAGCCTGCCCGTGGCCCCATCCGGACCGAAGCCATTCACGTGGTGTTCACGAGCATCGCCGAGACACTGGAAGCGCTCCGGGTGGCGGCGAGGCTCGGCGCGGCGATGACGGTCCCGGTGACGGTCGTTCATTTTCGGGCGATCCCCTATCCACTGTCGCTCGACGCGCCCGCCGGCCTGTCGCCGCTTGAGACCGAGGAGTTCGTGAGCCGGGTCCGATCGGAGGGCATCGCGGCACGCCTCCGTGTGTTCTTGTGCCGGAACGAGGAACGAGCCCTCCCGACGGCATTCAGGCCTCATTCGTTGATCGTCATCGGAGGCCGGCGGCGCTGGTGGCCGACGTCCGTGCAGCGGCTGCGTCGGCGATTGGAGTCGGCCGGGCATTTCGTGGTGTTCGTCGACACGCTGCCACAGAAGGAGATCGCCTGTGCTTGACCTCTTTTATCTCGCCATCGCTGCGGTTGCCTTCCTGGCGCTGTGGGGCATCGTCGCCGCCTGTGATCGCGCGTAGGAGTCCACGATGTTCGACTACATCCTTTCGGGCATTGTCGCGTTGCTGCTGCTTGTGTATCTCGGCTGGGCGATGTTCCAGCCGGAGAAGTTTTGAGGCGCGGCGATGACTAGCGTCGGGATCCTGCAAATCTTCGCGTTTTTCGGCGTGATCTTCCTGCTCACCAAGCCGGTCGGGCTGTTCATGGCGCGGGTGTTTCAGGGCGAACGGACGTTTCTGCACCCGGTGCTGCGGCCGGTGGAGGCGATGGTCTACCGCGTCTGCGGCGTTCGGGAGACCGACGAACAGCGATGGACGCAATACGCCGCCGGCGTGCTGTCGTTCAGCTTCTTCGCCTTCCTGTTTACCTATGCGGCGATGCGGCTTCAGGGATGGCTGCCGTTGAACCCGCAACGCTTCGGTGCCAGCCT
>JBPYEE010000419.1:0-2712 GCA_051985095.1 Vicinamibacterales bacterium
CCGCGCCAGCGGCTTCGTCCAAATCTCTATATCGCAACGGGCGGTCTGCCTGAATTTTCAGGAGCTCAATTTATGGTTACTTCATCGGTGTGATAGCCTTCCTCCGTCATGCGAGTCATACTTCTTGCCGACTCTCTATCACGCGACGCCATCTATACATTTCGCACGCTGCGCAAGAATCCGGCCTTCGCGGTGACCGCGATTTTGACGCTCGCCCTCGGCATTGGAGCGGATACGGCGATCTTCACGGCCGTCCGTGCAGTTCTCTTGCGGCCGCTGCAATATCACGATCCTGACCGCGTCGTTGAACTCAGCCGCGGCGTCACGCCGATTCGATTCGAGCTGCTTCAACAGACTGTTCGCTCTTACAGCGGGATCGGTGAGTACCTCGGCAGCTCCGACGACGTCGCGCTTACTGGCGACTTCCCACCCGAAGTCATCAAACAGGCGCGGGTCTCGGCAAATTTCCTCTCCATTCTCGGTGTCGAGCCGCTAATGGGCCGCAGCTTCACCAAGGAAGAGGACACGCCCGGAGGTCCGCCGGTCGTTATCATTAGCACCAGTATTTGGCAGCGGCGGTTCGGCGGCGATCCGCAGATTATCGGCAAGACCATCAACGTCGCCGGGTTTCCACACACCGTCGTTGGCATCCTGCCATCCACGTTCAAGTTTCCCTTCGCCGAAGCCGACGTCTGGTTCCCCCAACCTGCGAAAGGTGTTACGCAGTTCAGTCCGTTGCTGTGCGCCTTCGGACGTCTTGCACCCAACGTCTCCCTCGACCAAGCAAACGCGGAACTACAGGTGATCAACAAGCAGTACAGCGCCATTCACCCTGGAATGCTGGACTTCAAATCCGGTCCGGACCGTGTCGAACCCCTCAAGGAAGAACTTGTCGCCAATGTTCGCAAAATTCTCTGGATTCTGTTCGTTGCGGTAAGCTTCGTCCTGCTGATTGCCTGCTCGAACGTTGCCGGCCTTCTGCTGTCTCGCGCAACGTCGCGTTCACGCGAGTTCGCCGTACGCGCCGCCTTGGGCGCTACGCGCAAGCGGCTCGTCGGTCAATTGCTGATGGAAAGCGTGTTGCTGGCGCTCGCTGCTGGCATTGTTGGAATTTTTCTCGCGTGGGTGATGTTGACCGGCCTTCTTCATCTCGCATTGCTCGACCTCCCGCGGCTCAACGAAATTCATCTCGATGTCGCCGTGCTCGCCTTTGCGTTGTGTGTTTCGGTCGCGACCGGAGTACTCTTCGGACTACTGCCGTCGCTCAGCGCATCACACCCGGATCTATCGGCGTTTCTGAAGGCGCGAGGCGAATCAATCTCCGGTGGACGCTGCCTCGCTTCCTTCAACACACGCAATGTTCTTGTCGCAGGACAGGTCGCTCTCTGCATCGTTCTCCTGAGCGGTGCAACATTGCTGATGCGCAGTCTCGCCCGCATCAGCCAGGTCGATCCGGGCTTCGATCGGACCAATGTGCTCACCTTCCGCGTTTCGCTTTCGCAGTCGCATTACAACAACACGTCCAAGATCAGCGCCTTCTATCAAGACCTGCTGCGTCGTATAGAAGCACTACCCGGCGTCAGGACCGCTGGCATCACGCTGACGCTGCCGTTCATGGGGTTTCCTCTGAGCCCCACGCAACCCGCCGACGAACCCATTCGTGCTTTGAATGATCGACCTCTGGCCATGGTCCAGTTCGTTTCGCATGACTACTTCCGCACGTTGCGCATCCCACTTGTCGCCGGCCGTGAATTCTCAGAGGGCGATCGTGAAGGCGCACCGCTCGTCGCTGTCATCAACGAAGCCTGCGCGCACAAGCTCTCGCCCGACTACCCACACACAAATCCAATCGGCAGGCGGATCATCATCGGCGCCCAGACCACGCAATATGAAGTCGTCGGCATCGTCAGCGACACTCGGCAGAGCCTCGATGGCGACGTCACTCCCGCTACATTCCGTTCGTCGTCGCAACTCGTTTCGTCCACCATGATGGTCGCCGTGCGGACCGAGGGGAATCCACTGGGTTTCATCGAGCCGATTCGCAAACAGGTGCTCGCTATCGATCCCGGCCAGCCCATCTCCGCCGTCCACACTATGGACGAACTTGCGCAGCAGGGAGAAGGAGAACGCCGACTGGTCCTGCTCATGCTTGGTGTCTTTGCTGCCGCCGCCGTCCTGCTCACGACGATCGGTATGTACGGAACAATCGCCTATTGGGTATTGCAGCGCACGCGCGAACTCGGCATCCGCCGAGCTCTGGGCGCGCCCATCGGTAATATTGTCTGGATCGTGATCGGCCGTGGACTCGTCCTCGCTTCCGCGGGACTGGCGGTTGGCATCGTCGGAAGCATCGCGCTCACTCGTTTCATTCAGTCATTCCTGTTCCATGTAAGTCCGACCGACCCGCTCACGTTCGGCACCGTCACGCTGCTTACTCTCGCCGTGAGTCTGGTTGCAACGCTGATCCCCGCGCAGCGCGCGGTGCGCGTCGATCCAATGGAAGCATTGCGCATGGAGTAGGGACCACATCCTCTGAGGATTTCAGTGGCAACTAGATCATGAATGGACCTTTGTCCCACTATTTAAGGATCGTGAGCATGCACGTGGCTCGGCAACTGAGGTAACATCGCCATAGCGTAAATACCGGCGGTGTGCCTGAATTTTCAGGTGCGAGGGCTCAATTTTACGAAATCGCCTGGTATCGACAGTTAC
>JBPYEE010000420.1:0-8762 GCA_051985095.1 Vicinamibacterales bacterium
CTCAGCGAGACGGAGAGGACGGCCATTCTCTCCCGAGATCCCCACCGGGTGGCGGCCGCGCTGGGGGTCGACTATCTGGCAAACGGCATTGCCGATGACGGCGGTACGGGTCCGAGCTACAGTCGCAGAAAGCCCCCGGCTAAACGGCGCGGTGGACCTTCTAAGAAACGCGTGCCGCCGCGTAAACGCAAGAAGCCGTCGAAACGGGCGCCGAAGCGTTGAAGTTGGCGGCACAACCTGACCGCGGGTCGCTCGTGGTTGTCGGCACCGGCATCAGCCTGGCGCAGCAGGCGACGCTGGAAGGCATCGAGGCGATGCGCCGCGCGGAACGTCTCCTGTATGTGGTGACGAACCGCGCGGCCGAAATATGGATTCGGCGCCTGAATCCGGCGGCCGAGTCAATGAACGATCTCTACGCGCCAGGCAAGCGGCGGCGTGACACGTACGACGAGATGGTTGACCGCGTGCTGGCGCGGGTGCGCGCCGGGTTTGCCGTCTGCGCCGTGTTTTACGGCCATCCGGGCGCGTTCGTCTACCCGTCACACGTGGTCATCGATCGCGCGCGCCACGAAGGATTTCAGGCGCGCATGTTGCCGGGCATCTCGGCGGAGGACTGCCTGATTGCCGATCTCGGCGTGAATCCGAGTGACCACGGGTTCCAGAGCTTCGAAGCCACGGATTTTCTCGGTTCCAGGCGGCGATTCGACCCCACGAGTGCGCTGATTCTCTGGCAGGTCGGATTGCTCGGCGAGCCAAGTGTCCGGCCGCGGATAACGTGCCGGCCAGAACGGCTGCGAGCGTTGACCAATGCGCTGCGCCGCACGTATCCAGCCAGCCATCACGTCATCATCTACGAGGCTGCCGAGTACCCGCTCTGCGATCCGATTGTTCGGCGCGTGCCGCTCCGACTCCTGCCCCGGCAGCGCATACTCCCGACGATGACGTTGTATATTCCGCCCCGTCCGGGCCGACGCTGGGATCCGATGGTCCGACGCTGGCTCAGAGCGGATGAACCGGTCAAAACGGGCACCACCGCCCCGCGATCGGGAGCCGTCCGTGCAGCTTCAGCATCGCGGTCTCCACGTCGCGGGGCGTGATCGCCGCGCGCCGCTCCTCGGTCGCGAGCCGGGCGGCGCACTGGCCCATGGCCTCCGCCTGCACCAGCACGTAGCAGTGCTCGGCCTGCCATCTCTGCCGCCAGAGCGGATCCGCCACGGCCGTCGCAATCTTGGGCCCGAACCGCTGCCGCAGGACCTCGACAGCGCTCGGCTCCATGGCCATCCCCTGCGCACCGCGGCCGACGGCGAAGAGCGTGGCGCCGAACACGGTGTCGATATCGTTTGCTGGCTCCATAGCTATCTAAACGATGGACGCCACCCAAGTGAACAGGGTAAGATTTTGCTCTGCTTTCGGCGGAATTCTTGGGAGTTTTCACATGTCCGGCCATTCCAAGTGGCATTCCATCAAGCACAAAAAAGGCGCCGCTGATGCCAAGCGGGGCAAAATCTTCACGCGTCTGATCAAGGAGTTGGCCGTCGCCGCGCGGGCCGGAGGCGGGGATCCCGATATGAACCCCCGCCTGCGAACGATCATCGCCGAGGCCAAGGCCAACAACATGCCGCGCGAGAACATCGAACGCGCCATCCGCCGCGGCACCGGGCAGGAGCCGGGCGTCTCTTACGAGGAGGGGCAGTACGAGGGCTACGGCCCGGGCGGCGCCGCGCTCATCATCGAGGTGTTGACCGACAACAAGAACCGCACCGTCGGCGAGATCCGCCATCTCCTCGAGAAACACGGCGGCAATCTGGCCGCGACCAATGCCGTGTCGTGGATGTTCAGCAAGAAGGGGTACATCGTCATCGAGAAGACCAAGGCCGACGAGGAGAAACTGATGTCGGCCGTCCTCGACGCCGGCGCCGACGATCTGCAGGACGACGAAGACAACTGGGAGGTGTTCACCGCACCCGACGCGTTTCCCGCCGTGCACGAGGCGGTCAAGGCCCTCGGCATCGAGCCCGCGACGGCGAAGGTCTCGATGATCCCGCAGAACTACGTGAAGCTCGAGGGAAAGGCGGCGCAGCAGATGGTCAAGCTGATGGAAGCGCTCGAAGAGCACGACGACGTGCAGAACGTGTCGGGCAACTTCGACATCTCGGAGAAGGAGATCGAGGCGTCGCTCGCGTGAGGATCTTCGGCATCGACCCCGGGGCCGATCGGACCGGCTACGGTTGCGTCGAGACCGACGGCTCGCGACACCGCATCGTGACCTGCGGCGCGATTCGCGCCGCCACCCGGACGCCGTTTCCCGAGAAGCTGCGCACCATCCATGCCGAGCTGACGGACCTCCTTCAGGCATGTCAGCCCCAGAGCGTCGCGATCGAGAATCTCTTTCACGCGGTGAACGTGCGCAGCGCGCTCAAGCTCGGTCATGCCCGCGGCGTCGCGATGCTGGCCGCCGTCGAAGCCGGCGTTCCGGTGGCCGAATACACGCCGGCCGAGATCAAGCGCGCGGTAGTCGGCTACGGCCGGGCCGAGAAGATGCAGGTGCAGCACATGGTCCGGCTGATCCTCGGCCTGCCCGCGGTGCCGACGCCGCACGACGCCGCCGACGCGCTCGCCGTCGCGATCTGTCATGCCCACGCCACCGCCCCGGCGCGCGTCGCCTCGGCGGTGCCCGCCCTGCGCGGTGGGACGAGCTGGCGCCGGTACAGGCCAGAACGGTGATCGTTGCCGGGCCCTGCGCGTGATCGCCCAGCTGCGCGGCCGCATTCTCGAGAAATATCCCCACCGCGTGATCGTCGACGTGAACGGCGTCGGCTACGACGTCTCCGTGCCGCTGTCGACGTTTTACTGTCTGGGCGACGCGGGCAGCGACGTCACGCTGCGCACGCACACGCACGTACGCGAGGACGCGCTGTCACTCTACGGCTTCGCGACGCGCCTCGAACAGGAGCTGTTCGAGCGCCTGATCAGCGTGAGCGGCATCGGACCCAAGGTGGCGCTCGCCGTCCTGTCGGGGATCGAACCGCTCGACTTGATCCGTGCGATCGAGCGCGGCGACATCGCGCGGCTGACGGCGATTCCGGGCGTCGGCAAGAAAACCTCCGAGCGACTCGTCGTCGAGCTGAAGGACCGGCTGCCGCGGCCGCAGCTGGCGGCCGTGGCGGTCGGCGGCACCGCGGCGCCGCCCGTGTCGGCGGTGCGCGATGATGTGCTCTCGGCGCTGCTGAACCTGGGGTATCATCGACCTCTCGCCGAGAAGGCTGTCGCATCAGCCGTCCAGATCGTTCCCGACGACGGCGGGTTCGAGCGAACCCTGAAGCAGGCGCTTCGCGAGCTTTCGAAATAGTCGATGACTGACGAACGCCTCGTGACGGCAGCCCGCGTCGACGAAGATGCGCAGGACGAAGCCGGGCTTCGTCCGCGGCGGCTCGACGAGTACATCGGGCAGGACAAGATCCGCGAGAACCTGCACGTCGCGATCGAAGCGGCCAAGCAGCGCCGCGAGCCGCTCGACCACGTCCTCCTGCACGGGCCCCCCGGACTCGGCAAGACCACCCTGGCGTACGTGATTGCCAACGAGCTGGGCGTCTCGATCCGCGCGACGTCGGGGCCGGTGATCGAGAAGCCCGGCGATCTCGTGGGCATCCTCACGAATCTCAGCGCCAACGACGTGCTGTTCATCGACGAGATTCACCGCATGTCGCCGGCGGTCGAGGAGATTCTGTACCCGGCGCTCGAGGACTACGAGGTCGACATCGTCATCGGCCAGGGGCCGAGCGCGCGGACCGTCAAAATGCGGCTGGAGCGGTTCACGTTGATCGGTGCGACCACGCGCACGGGGTTGCTGACCTCGCCGCTGCGCTCACGATTCGGGATCGCGCACCGCCTCGAAATCTACACCGCGCCGGACCTGGAAGAGATCGTGCGCCGGTCGGCGCGGATCCTGTCGGTGGCGATTGACGAGGCGGCGGCGCGGGAGCTCGGCCGCCGCGCGCGCGGCACGCCGCGCATCGCGAACCGGTTGCTCCGCCGTGTGCGCGACTTCGCGCAGGTGCGTGCGGCCGGCACGATCAGCGTCGAGGTCGCCCATGCGGCCTTCAGGCTGCTCGACGTCGACGAATACGGGTTCGATGAGACCGATCGCACGCTGCTCCGGACGATCATCGAAAAGTTCGGCGGCGGACCCGTCGGCCTCAATACGATCGCCGCCGCGCTCAGCGAGGAGAAGGACGCGATCGAAGACATCTACGAGCCGTTCCTGATCCAAATCGGGTTTCTCGATCGCACCCCGCGCGGCCGCATGGCGACCCCGCGCGCGTACGGCTACTTCGGCCTCACGCCGCCCGCAGAACCGCGAAGGGACGCACGGCTGTGGTAGCGGGACGACCGGCGAGAACGACCCCCCGCGCCGGCGGGCGGCCGACGACCATTACCGCGCTGGCGACCTACGTGCCGCCGCGGCTTTTGACCAACGCCGACCTCGAACAGATGGTCGACACCTCGGACGAATGGATCCAGAAGCGCACGGGCATCCGCGAACGTCACATCGTCGACCCCGGCGTTGCCACCTCGGATCTCGGCGCGAAGGCCGCCGCCAAGGCGATCGAACGGGCGGGGCTCACGCCCGACGAGATCGACGTGATCGTCGTCGGCACCGTCACACCCGATATGTTGTTTCCGAGCACCGCCTGCATCATCCAGCACAAGATCGGCGCGCGTCGCGCGTGGGGCTTCGATCTGAGCGCGGCGTGCTCGGCGTTCACCTACGCGCTCACGACCGGCAGCCAGTTCGTGGCGTCGGGCGCGTACGACCATGCGCTCGTGGTCGGCGCCGACGTCATGTCGAGCATCATCGACTACCGCGATCGATCGACCTGCGTGCTCTTTGGCGACGGCGCCGGCGCGGTGGTCGTGTCGCGGGCGGCGCCGGGCGAGGGCGCGATCCTCGATTTCGAGCACGAGATCGACGGCGCCGGCGGCGACGCGCTGAAGATGCCCGCCGGCGGCAGTCTGCATCCGGCGTCCCACGAGACCGTCGACCGGCGGATGCATTACGTCAAGCAGGACGGCCAGACGGTCTTCAGGTTCGCCGTGCGCAAGACCGAGGAGATTTCGCGGCGCCTGATCGACCGCAACGGCTTGACGCCGGCCGACATCGATCTGTTTGTGTCGCACCAGGCCAACGGCCGCATCATCCAGGCCGCGACCGAGAAGCTGGGGATCGACCCGTCGAAGGTGGTCATCAACATCGATCGATTCGGGAATACGACGGCCGCGACGATTCCGCTCGCGCTGAACGACGCGGTGTGCTCGGGCCGTCTGAAGCAGGGGCACCTGGTGCTGCTCGCCTCGGTGGGCGCCGGGTTCACCGTCGGTGGAGTGCTGCTGCGCTGGTGAACCGGATCTTCCTGCTGTCCCCGGCGAACTGCTCGGGCACCCGCGCGAAACAGATTCTGTCGCCCCACGCGCAGTCGCCGCTCGCCTGCGAGCTCCGATCGCGGCGCGGGGCGATGCTCGGCGACGTGTTTGCGTTCGTCAGCGGTCTGTACTTCCGGGGCAAGCTCACCTACGCCATGCGGTTCGCGGCGCCGCCCGAACCCGACAACCCGATCATCGGCTGCGGCGTGCAGGTGATCACGCCGAACGCCGGGCTGCGAAGCCCCGACACGTATGTGACCGAGCGCGCGTTGCGCGCGTTTGCTGCCGCCGACATCCACCAGGACAATGCGAGATACCGCAAACCGCTCGAAAAGAGCGTGCGGGCACTGATGCGCGAGGTGGGCCCGGAGACTGACATCGTGCTGCTCGGCAGCGTGGCGTCGCCGAAGTACGTCGACGTGCTGACGACGATCTGCGGAGAGCGACTGCTCTTTCCGGTGGATTTCGTCGGCCGCGGCGACATGAGCCGCGGCGGGCTGCTGCTCCGCCAGGCGCGCGAAGGGGTGGAGCTGCCCTACCAGCCCGTCCTCGGGGCCGTCGTCCACGGGGCGCGCCCGCCGAAGCTGCCGCCAGTCAAATGGGCGCGCGGCTGACCATTCCACGCGACCAGGACACCGTCTCGCTCCTCGCGGGCGCCAGAGAGGTTCGCGTCACGAACCTCCGCAAGGTCTTCTGGCCGGCCCTCGGTGTGACCAAGGGCGATCTGCTGCAGTACTACGCCGATGTCGCCGATGTGCTGCTGCCGCACGTGCGCAACCGCGCCATGGTGATGAAGCGGTATCCGCACGGGGCGGCGGGCGAGTTCTTTTTCATGAAACGGGCCCCGGTGCCGCGTCCCGCCTGGATCGAGATCTGCCGGATCGATCATGGCAACGGCAACATCATCGACTTCCCGATGGTGCAGGACGCCGCGGCGCTGATGTGGGTCATCAATCTCGGGTGCATCGATCTCAATCAGTGGTACGCGACGTGTGACGACACGGACCGTCCCGACTACCTGCACTTCGATCTCGATCCCGGCGTCGGGGCGGCGTTCGAGCAGGTCATCGAAACGGCGCTCATCGTCCGCGAGGCGCTCGAGTCGCTCAACATGCCGGTGCTGGCGAAGACGACCGGTTCGAAGGGCATGCACCTCTACGTGCCCATCGTGCGCGGGCCCGACCAGAAACAGGTCTGGACGTTCGCGAAAGCACTCGCGATCGAGCTCGCGTCCCGACATCCGGCGCTGATGACCTCGCAGTACCGGGTGTCGAATCGGCCCAAGGGACGCGTGTTGATCGACTACAACCAGAACCGGTGGGGCAGCACCCTGGCGTCGATTTACTCGGTCCGGCCCCATCCCCAGGCGACCGTCTCCACGCCGGTGACATGGAGCGAGGTCGAACGCGGCGTCCGCATCGAAGACTTCACGCTCCGGAACGTGCCGGCGCGCGTGGCCCGCATCGGCGACTTGTGGAAGCCGCTGCTGCAGAAGCGAGGGCGGTTCGACCTGGCGAAACTGTTCGCGGCGTGAGCAGCGACGTCAACGAAATGGTTCTCGATTAACATCCCCGCGGTGGATGTCCGCGAGTTCGACTTCAATCTCCCCCCGGAGCTCATCGCGCAACAACCGGCGCCCGAGCGTGCCGCGGCCCGATTGCTGTTCGTCGATCGCGCCCGCGGGTCGTGGACGCATACCATCATCACGGCGTTACCCGAGCTGCTGCGCGCGGGCGATCTCGTCGTGGTCAACAACACGCGTGTGTTTCCGGCGCGTTTGCTCGGCCGTCGCGTGCCGTCAGGCGGCGCCGTCGAGTGTCTGCTGGTCCGACGGTTGGATGAGGAAGGCGAGTGGGAAGCGCTCGTGCATCCCGGGCTGAAGCTGCGCCCGGGGTCGCGGGTGGTCTTCGACGGGGTCCACACGATTCACGGCGAGATCCTCGCGCAGAAGTTCTTCGGCCGACGGTGGATCCGGCTGTGGACCGACGATGGCTCGCCGCTTGACGAGGCGGTCGATGCGATCGGGCACGTGCCGCTGCCCCCCTATATCAAACGGGGCGACGAGCAGGCGGACCGCGAGCGCTACCAGACCGTCTTTGCGCGGGAGCGGGGGTCGGTCGCCGCGCCAACCGCCGGCCTCCACTTCACCCCCGACCTCGTCGGTGCTCTCGCAGCTCGAGGCATCAGCCTCGTCGAAATCACGCTGCACGTGGGATACGGCACGTTCCAGCCGGTCCGCGTCGATCGCGTCGAAGAGCACCGGATCGAGCGAGAGCGATTCGCCATCAGCGACCGAGCTGCCGCCGGCATCAACGCCGCGCTCGACGACGGTCGGCGGGTGATCGCGGTCGGGACCACCACCACCCGGACGCTCGAGGCGGTCGGACAGGCGCACGAGGGTCGACTCGTGGCCGGATCGGGCACGACCGACCTGTTCATCTATCCGGGCTTCTCGTTTCGCGTCATCGGCGGCCTGCTGACGAATTTTCACATGCCGCGTTCATCGCTGCTGATGCTCGTGGCCGCGTTTGGCGGCCGCGATCTGGTCCTGGCCGCGTATGATGCCGCCGTCGCCAGCCGATACCGGTTCTACAGCTACGGGGATGCGATGCTGCTGCTATGAAATTCTCCTATGAACCTTTCGACCTGACGGGTGTCGTCACCTACGCGCTCCGATCGCGCAAGAGCAAGGCGAGCGTGCCGGACTTCGCGCGTCCGGCGCCGCCCTCGGCAACGGTCGGCGCACTGGTTGACTCGATGCCGCGGATGCTGGCCGCCGCCGACTTCAAGGCGATTGTCGGCGCGATGGTGGACGCCAGGCGCACCGACGGCGGAATCGTGTGGGGGCTCGGTGCCCACATCATCAAGACGGGGCTGGGCCCGGTGATCGTCGATCTCATGGAGCGCGGGTTCGTGTCGGCCATTGCGACCAACGGCGCGGCCGTGATTCATGACTTCGAAGTCGCGCTCGTCGGCGCCACCTCGGAAGACGTCGACGAGGCGCTCGGGCCGGGCCGCTTCGGGATGGCCGACGAGACCGGTCGCCTGCTGAACGCGGCGATCAACCAGGGCGTCGCCCGCGGGCAGGGCATCGGCCAGTCGGTCGCCCAGTATCTGCATGCGCGGCAGCCGCAGCACGCGCGCGCCAGCGTGTTGTCGGCCGCGGCGCGGCTCGACGTGCCGGTCACCGTTCACGTGGCCATCGGCACCGACATCATTCACATGCATCCCGATGCGTCGGGCTCGGCGCTCGGCGAAGGCAGCCTGCGCGATTTCCGCTACTTCGTTTCGAACGTGGCGCGGCTCGAGCGGGGCGTGTACCTGAACTGCGGATCCGCCGT
>JBPYEE010000421.1:0-5000 GCA_051985095.1 Vicinamibacterales bacterium
CGCGCCTTTGACCGACCCCGACGCGCTCACCAAAACCCTCGGCGAACGCCTCGCGATCGCGCAGCACACGCTCGATCAGCTGCTGGCCCGGCGAGGCACGCGGACCGTCGAGAACACGCTTCGTCCGTATGACGACATCCTGTTTGAGATCGCGTCCGCCCAGGGCCCGGCAAGCGTCGTGGCGCAGGTGCACCCCGACGAGCGGATGCGGCAGAGCGCCGACGCCATCAACCAGCGTGCGCGCGGAATGAGCGCCGACCTGTTGGCCAACCACGCCGTCTATCAGGCGCTCAGTGCCATCGATCCGCGCCGCGCCGATGCCGATGCGCGCTACTTCCTGACGCGCGAACTGGGTGCGTTCCGGCGTCACGGCGTCGATAGAGACGGCGCGACACGCGAGCGGATCAGGGCGCTCTCGGCGTCGATCGCGAGCGATATGACCGCGTTCCGCCGGAACCTCCGCACGGCGACGCGAACCGTCACCGTGGCGGGCGGAGCGGAGCTCGACGGGCTGCCGGCCGATTTCATCGCCCGGCACAAACCAGACAGCACCGGCAGTGTGACGCTCCGACCCGATGACAGCGACCGCGACATCGTGTTGACCTTCGCCGTTCGCGAGGACCTCCGCAAGCGGATGTTTTTCGAGAGCGCGAATCTCGGGTATCCGGAGAATGTCGAGCTGTTGACGCGGCTGATCGCGCAGCGCTCGGAGCTGGCCCACCTGCTGGGGTTCGAGTCATGGGCGGCGCTCGAAGCGTCCACCCGCATGGTCGGAGATGCCAGCGCCGCCTCGGATCTGATCGATCGGGCGATCCGCGCGGCGAAGCCGAAAGTCGCCCGCGAGTACGCCGCGCTGCTGAAACGCAAGCAGAGGGACGTGGCTGGGGCCGACACGATCAACGCCTGGGACTACGCCTACTACCGCGATCTCGTCCGCAAAGAAGACTACGCGTTCGACTCGCAGACCGTGCGCCCCTACTTCGCCTTCGATCGCGTGGAGCAGGGTGTGCTCGACGTCGCGAGCCGCGTGTACGGGCTGACGTTCCGGCGCGCCACCGGCGTGCCGGTCTGGCATCCGAGCGTCGCCGTCTACGAGGTGCTCGAGCGCGGCACGCTCGTCGGGCGGATCTACCTCGACCCGCACCCGCGGCCGGACAAGCAGCTGACGGGCGCGACATCGAGCCCGTCACAGGGACTCGATCGCCGGCAGCTTCCCGAAGCCGTCATCGAGCTCGGCGTGCCGGGCGGCCAGCCGGGCGATCCCGGCCTGATGACGCATGACAACGTGCGCGCCGTGTTTCATGAATTCGGCCACGCCCTGGCGCAGGTGGTGGCCGGCCATCAGCGGTGGTTTGGCCTGGCGTCGGCGTTCGAGGAGGATTTCGCCGAGGTGCCGGCGCTGCTCGCCGAGGAATTCGTCTCGGATCCCGCGGTCCTGTCCCTGTTCGCGAAGCATTACCAGACCGGCCAGCCCATTCCGGCCGATCTTGTGGCGCGGATGCGGCGCGCGGAGGAGTTCGCGAAGGCCATGATGACCACGGGTCAGAACGCGTTCTCGCAGTACGCCCTCGTCGTCCACGAACATGACCCCGCGTCGATCGATCCGGTCGCGCTCTATCGTGACGTCGTCAGCGCCGACGCGCCGTGGCTGTACGCACCCGGGACGCATCGCGAGGCGTCGTTCGCCCAAATCGCCAACACCAATTACTCATCGGCGTATTACGCGTATGTCGAGGGCCCGATGATTGTGAAAGACATGCTCGCGACCCGGTTCGATCCCGCAAACCTGCTGGCGGAGGGCCCGGCGCGCCGCTACCGCGCGCTGGTCCTCGATCCCGGCGGGTCGAGGCCGGCCGCGACACTTGTCCGCGAGTTTCTGGGCCGTCGGTTTGACGAGCGCGCCTGGGGCGCCTGGCTCAACCGCGATCCGTAGCCGGGGGGACATGCGCATCGCGAAGCAGCTGTTCGGCCGCCTGCCCGACCCGGTCCGCCGAGATCGACGTCAGACATCGGAAATCGCCCGGCGTGCAGACGCGCTGATCGCACGGGCGGCACGGCAGCGGCCCGGCGTCCACCGAGATCGACGGGATCGTCTGAGCGCGCCACGGCGCCGAGCGATCCGGCAACGTCGGGCCGTACAGCCCCACGATCGGCACGCCCGTCGTGGCGGCAATATGCAGCGGTCCGCTATCCCCGCCGATATACAACGCGGCGCGATCGAGCAGCGCGCGCAATTCATCGAGCGACAGCTCGCCAATTGACAGCGCCGCGGCGCGGTCGATGACGAACTGCGCTGCGCCGCGCTCGGACGGACCCGAGGTAATCACGATTCGGCGCCGCGGGCCTCCGGCGGCGAGGCGCGTGGCCAGCGCCACGAATTCGTCGAGCGGCCACCGGCGAAAGGGATTGCCGGCGCTGACATGAATCACGATGATCGGATCGCCCGGCGCGACGCCGGCGTGCGTCAATCGGGCGGAGACCGCCGCGGCGGCGTTGTGGTCGACCGGCATCTCGACCGGTGCGCCTGCGCGGCCGAGCGAGTCGATGCCCAGGGGGCGCAGCAGATCCCACTGGTTCTCCACCGAATGTCGCGGGCGCAATTCGCGGGCGCGCGCGACGCGCGTCGTGTACATCCACGCGCGGCCGGCAATCTGATAACCGATGCGCTCGCGCGCGCCGCTCAGCCAGGTCAACAGGGATGCGCGCGGGCCGCCGTGGAAGTCAATCGCCAGGTCGTAGGAGGCTGCGCGCAACCGACGCCCGAGCGCGAGATCGGCGGCCACGCCGGCCACGCCCCGGTGGCGCGGCGCCACGATGATTTCGTCGAGATGGGGACTGCGCGTCACGACCGGCGCGGCCGCCGGTTCGACGACGTACCCGATGTGGGCGTTCGGGAAGCGGCCGCGCAGCGCCCGGATCGCCGGCGTCGTGAAGACGACGTCGCCGATCTCGCGCAGGCGCACGAGGAGAATCTTCACTCCTCGATGGTGGCCTCGTCGATCAACATGACGGGAATATCGTCCTTGATGGGATACACCCGCTTACAAGTTGAGCACTTCAGCGCCGTTCCCTGTTTGACGAGCGTCACAGGCGTCTTGCAGTTGGGGCACGCAAGAATCTCGAGGAGCTCGGGGTCCACGGGCATGAACGGACTATAATTCAAGTGTATGCCGATCGCACTTTTTCTCCTGGCGCTCACCGTGCAATCGCCCGCCGCCACGCCGTCGACGGACAAAATCGCGGACGCCTATGCGCAGTTTCTCCTGGCACATCAGCTCGACCAGAATGACGACGAGAACGGTGCGATCGCCGCATTCAAGCGTGCCATCGAGCTCGATCCGGTGGCGGCCGACATTCCAGCCGAGCTGGGCGGACTCTATCTGCGGCAGAACCGCTTCGACGACGCCCGCACGGCGGCTGAGCAGGCCCTGAGGATCGATCCCGCAAATCGAGAGGCGAACCGCGTGCTCGGTATCGTGTACGCCGCGCGCGTCGATGATCGCGCGTCGCGCGGATCACGCGCCGCCGCGAACCCGTCCGACGAGAACGTGACCCAGGCCATTCACCACCTCGAGCTCGCTGTCGAGGGCGTTGCGGCCGAATCGGATCCCAATGTCCGGGCGACGCTTGCCCGCCTGTATATCCGTGCTGAGCAGTACGACAAGGCCATCGCGATCCTGAGCGATCTGGTGCGCCAGGAGCCGGAATGGCCGGATGGGCCGCTGCTGCTGACCGAGGCGTATGCCAGCGCGGGGAAGAACAGCGAAGCGATTGCGTGGCTCGAAGAACAGACCGAAGGCGATCCACGGCTACTGCCGGCGCTCGGTGATTTCTACGAGCGCGAACACAAGTGGACCGAGGCGGCGCGCACGTATGAAAAGGCGGTCCAGCAGGCGCCGCGCAGCGTCGAGCTGCGACGCCGCTACGCCTCCGCGCTCCTGAATGCGGGCGGCCGCGACAATGCCGTCAAGGCGCGGGACGTGCTCACCGAGCTGACCGCGTCGGGTCGCGCCGACGGACAACAGCTCTACCTCTTGTCGCAGGCGCAGCGGCGCACGGGGGATCCGAAAGCCGCCGAAGCCACGGCGCGGCGCCTGATTCAGCAGAACGCGAAGAGCGCGTGGGGGTACTACGCGCTGGCCGAGGCGCTCGAGGAGCGGCATCAGTACCAGGCGGTCATCGACGAGCTGGCGCCGGTCGTCGCGGCGACGGGCGACACGCGCGGCAAATCGGCGGCCGATCAGGCCTTCGACACGGGTATCCTGCTGCCGCACCTCGCGTTTGCGTACCAGGAGCTGGGCAACCATGACAAAGCGATCGCGACCTTCACCGAGGCGCGGCGCCGGTCGCCCGAGGATGCGAACATCGCGAGCTACCTGGTCGAAGCCAACCTCGCCGCGAAGAAGTACGAGGCGGCCGTCACTGTCGCCAGAGCCGCGCTCGCCGACCATCCCGACGATTTGCGGCTGACGCGCCTCGCCGCCCAGGCGCTCCAACATAGCGGGAAGGGGAACGAAGGGGTCGCGCTCCTCGAGACCGCCGTCAAGGCGCACGCCGACGATCCGACGGCGTATGTGGCGCTGGCCGACCTGTATTCAGACGCGAACCGCGGGAGCGATGCGGTCCGGGTGCTCCAGGACGCGCAGCAGAAGTTTCCAGATGACACCGCGGTGGTGTTCGAGCTGGGCAGTGTCTACGACAAGCAGAAGAAATTCGCCGACGCCGAAATGGCGTTCCAGCAAATCCTCGCCAGGGACCCGGAGAATGCCGCGGCCCTGAACTACCTCGGTTACATGCTCGCAGATCGAGGCGAACGCCTCGATGAGTCGGTCAACTACTTGAAGAAAGCCGTGCAGATTGAGCCGGAGAATGGATCCTTTCTCGACAGCCTGGGCTGGGCGTACTACAAGTCCGACCAGCTCCAGCTCGCCGAGGACAATCTGCGCAAGGCCGCCGAACAGCTCAGGACGAATTCGGTGATTCAAGAACACTACGGGGAG
>JBPYEE010000422.1:0-10566 GCA_051985095.1 Vicinamibacterales bacterium
AATCGGCAGCGCCCGGCGTGCCAGCAGGTCGCGGATGACCGACGCCGCGTCGCGCGCGTACCGCGCGGCGGTGTATTCCTCGGTCGGTTCGACGATGTCGATGAGATGATGCGCGATGCCGCGGCGATCCCGGGGCAGCAGCTTATCGGTGCCGATGTCGAAGCCGCGATAGACGGCGGTCGAATCGCAATTGATGATTTCGCCGCCATAGCGCGCGGCCACTGCGAGGCCGAGCGCGCTCTTGCCCGTCGCCGTCGGACCGAGAATCGCGACGACGCGCGGCGGCACGTCAGCGCGGGGGCTGTTCGTTGTAATAGAACGTGACCGTGAAGAAGGCTTTGTCCGATGGATATTCAGGCGGCAGCGGCTGCGTCGGGTTCGATCCGGACAGAGCGCCGAACGCGGCGTTGTTGAAGGCGTCGATCGGACAGGGACCCACGACTGCCAGATCGGTGATCGCGCCGTCCTTGTGCACGTTGAACGTGATGACGACGTGACCCCGCATGTTCATCGCCGCGTACGGGATGAACCAGTTGCGTTTGACCTGCGCGATGAAGCGCCGAATCCACGGTCCGAACTCGACGCCCTTGGTGTCGAACTGAATCTCGGGCCCGAACTGCCCGCCGCTGCCCCCCGGGTTATCGAACTGCTCGTTCTGCACGAAGCGCTGCAGGTTGCGCAACGAATCCCCGAGCGATCCACCACTGGTCGTCGATCGGCCGGTGCTGTTGGCCGGCGGCCGTGGCGGCACCGGCAGCGACGACGCGGTGGAGTCCGACAGCCGCGGCATCAAACTGTCGGGCTGCGCCGGATCGGGCTGACTGTTGCGCGCGACCTGCGACGGCTCCGGCTGAGATCCCGAGCCACGGGCCACCTGGGGCTGCTCGGCTGGTCGATCGACGCGCTCCGGGGTGTTCCCGCGGTTGAATGGCAGCGGATTGGTCGGCTTCGGCGCCTGCTGCGGCGACCGAGCCTGACGGTCCAAATCCGACGGCACGGCGCGTTCCGGCGGTTTGGCTGCCGGTCGCTCGACGCGCGGCGCGACGAAGACGAACTGCGTCCGATCGGGAGGAACTTGATCGAGCGCCAGCATGGGCCGCGACGGGGAGACAAACAGGTTGGGAAAATATCGCGGCGCGAGCAAAATGAAGATCACCATCACGAGATGGAAGATGATCGACAACAGGACCACTTCCAGCCGTGTGAGTGCCCGACCGACAGGATTAATGTCGGGGTGGTAATCCTCGAAATCGAAATACATCAGGTACTTACAGCAGTATATCAGCCGGCGTCGAGACGAGCCGCATAAAGAAAGACGGAGCCGAGCATCAGCGGGACGGGATCAATCTCAGCGAAACCGCATTGTCGAAGAATTGTCACGACCTCGGCAGGTCTCGCGAAGGCCTCGATCGAGGTCTGCAAGTAGGTGTACGCCCCGTCGTGACGCGACACGGCGCGGCCGACACGCGGCAGCACGTGGCGCACGTACCACATGTAGAGCTGTCGAAACCCGAACCGCGTCGGCACGGCGAACTCGAGGATCGCGACGCGCCCGCCCGGTTTCAGCACGCGACGGATCTCCCGGCAGGTCGTCGGCAGGTCGGCCACATTGCGGATGCCGAACGCAATCGTCACCGCGTCGACCGACGAGCGGGCGATTGGAATGCACGCGGCATCACCCCGCAGAAGCACCACCCGTTCCTTCAACCCGTATCGCACGAGTTTGCGGTGACCAATCCGCAGCATCGCCATTGCAAAATCGACGCCGATGACGCGGGACGCCGGCGGCTCGGCGCGCACCGCCGCAATCGCGAGATCACCGGTGCCGGTGCACAGGTCGAGGACGCGCTCGTGGCCAGTGAGATGCAGCGACTGGATGGCGCGCCGGCGCCAGCGGCGATCGATGCCGGCACTGAGCAGGTGATTGAGGAAATCGTAGCGCTCCGCAATCGCATCGAACATGCTGGCAATGCGCGCGGGCGCTTTGGCGGGATCGGACACGAGCGGTGACGGCGGATCCTTCAACGGGTGTAGAGGCCGGCGATCAGCACGAGCAGGTACAGGATCCCGACGTAGCCGTTCAGGTCGAAGGCCCGTTTCACCTGCGACAAGTCGGTCGCGCGCACGAGTGATTGCTCGTAGACGAGCAGCGCCACGACCAGCGTGACGCCGCCGACGTAGACCGCGCCGAGCGGCGTGACCGCCGCGAGCGACAGCAGGCACACGGCGGCGATCACGTGCAGCGTGCGCGAGATCGCGAGCGACGCCGGCACGCCGAACCGGACCGGAATGGATCGCAACCCGTGCGCACGGTCGAACTCGAGGTCCTGGCAGGCGTACAGCACGTCGAATCCCCCGACCCAACTGCCAATCGCGATCGCGAGCAGCCAGGGCGGCCAGCCGGCGCGGCCGCCGGCAGCGAGCCATCCACCGACGGGCGCCACCGCCATCGCCAGACCGAGGAACAGCTGGGTCCACGCGGTGTAGCGCTTCGCGAGCGAGTACCAGAACACGATTACGAGCGCCAGCGGGGACAGCGCGAAGCAAATCGGATTGAGCTGCCAGGCGGAGCCGATGAACAGGAGCGCGGCGATCGTGACAAACGCCGTCGCCTCGCCGCGCGACATGATGCCGCGCGGCAGCTCGCGCGCGGCGGTGCGCGGATTCAGCGCGTCCAGGCGCGCGTCAACGAGGCGGTTGAAGCCCATGGCGGCGCTGCGGGCGCTGACCATCGCAACCAGGATCCAGACACCGGTGCGCCATGTCAGCGGCGTCTTCTCGGCGGCCAGCAGCGCGCCCGCCAGCGCAAACGGCAGCGCGAACACCGAGTGGCCGAACCGCACGAACGACGCGTAGGTTTTCAGACGTTCTCCGACCATCTATCCATCAATCCAGCGCACCTGACGGGGCTCGATGCCGCTGACGAGGTATTCTTCCACATCGTCTGTCCCGCGCGGAATGTCGACGACGAGGAGTCGAGCGGATTTGCCCGCCTCGATCGTGCCGTACTCGGCGTCGAGGCCGAGCGCGCGGGCGCCGATCCGCGTCGCGCTGTCGAGCAGGGCCGACGCCGGCACGGCAGGTGCGAGCGCGCGCATCGTCGCGATCTCGGCGAAGACGTTCAGGTCAGGGGCGCTCGCCAGGCTGTCGGTGCCGACCGCGACGTGGACGCCGGCGCGATAGAAGTCGGCGATCGGCGGCGCGCCGGCGCCGGTGTGGCCATTGCTGCGCGGGCAGGCCACCAGGGTGACGCCGCGCTTGACCAGCCGCTCGAGGTCGTCGGGCGTCATCTGCACGCCGTGCACGGCGATGACGCGGGCGTCGAGGAACCCCGCCTCGTCGAGAAACTGGACCGAGGTCCCGCCGGGCGGGATCCATGTCGGATCCCACGCCCCCAACTCTTCGAGGAGCGCGCGCCACGGGCCCCCGCCCGTTCGGATGAATTCAGTCTCTTCGGCCGATTCCGACAGATGCACGCTGCACGGCACGAAGGGATCGCGGTCGATGACGTCGCGGATGGCGCGGAACACGAGCGGCGCGACCGAGTACGGCGCGTGCGCCGCGAGCGTCGCGCGGACCCGGCCCGTCGCCGCGAGCTGTGAGACTTCCTCGGCGGCCTGTTCCACGAGGGCGCGGGGCTCGGGCGCGTTGAAGCGAATCAGCTCATAGAAGACGACCGCGGCGAGCGGGCTCCGCACGAGCGGCTCGAAGGTGACCAGGGTGTTGCTGATGTCACCGACCACCGCCGTCCCGGCCGCGACCGACTCGGCGATCGCGCGATCGACGGCGTCGAGGATTTCGGTCGACGCGCGATCCGGCCGCTGCCGCCGGGCCGCCATCACGCGGCGGATCCAGGCCACGAATTCGGACGCGGGCGGGACCTCGTCGCGCAGATAGGACAGCTCGAGGTGCGTGTGTGCGTTGACGAGGCCGGGCAGCACGGCGACCGCGCCGAGATCGATCTCCGGCTCGCTCCGGTTCGCCGACCGCCGGCCGGTCGCCATGATGCGGCCGCGATCGATCGCGATCCACCCGTCGCGGATCGGCGGCTCGCTAATCGGCAGCAGCCACGCGGCCCGGTATCGAACCATCCTGCGACCGGTCGCGCTTGCCGGGGCGGCTGCGCGCTTCGTAGTTGACCAGTTCGGCAGGCTGGTGCGCATCGCCCGGCTCGCGCGCGGTCGCCAGCGCCAGCATGCGCGGCACCTGGCGTTCGCGGAAGATCGGGTCGCCCAGAACCGCGTAGTGCATGTTGCGCCGCTTCGCGACAAAGCCCGCGTTCTCGATGTTGCGCACGATTTCGGCTTCATCCATGCAGTAGGCGGCGCCTGCCGCGCGCACGACGTTTTCCTCGATCATGACGCTGCCCATGTCGTTCGCGCCGAACGCCAGGCTCAGCTGCCCGACCTTGCCGCCCTGCGTCACCCACGAGGCCTGCAGGTTGTCGAAGTTGTCGAGCACGATCCGCGCAATCGCCAGCGTCCGCAGGTACTCGATCCCGGTGGCTTCCGTGCCGCCGAGCTCGGTGTTGGTCGGCTGATAGCTCCAGGTAATAAACGCCGTGAAGCCGCCGGTTTCGTCCTGCAGCGACCGGAGGCGCAGCAGGTGCTCGAGGCGTTCCTCGTCGCTCTCGACGGTCCCGTACATCATCGTCGCCGTCGTCCGCAGCCCGGCGCGGTGGGCGTGGCGCATGACGTCGAGCCACTCGTCGGCGGTCGCCTTGCCGTAGCAGTGCAGCGCCTGGCGCACGCGGTCGACCAGGATTTCGGCGCCGCCGCCGGGGATGCTGTCGAGTCCGGCGGCAATCAACCGGTCGACGACCACCGGCACGGGCAGGTGCGAGAGCCGGGACAGGTGGATGACTTCCGGCGGTGACAACGCGTGCAGCTTGAACGCGGGGTACCGCTGTTTGATCGCGCGGAACAGGTCTTCGTACCACGACAGCGGCAGATCGGGATTGTGGCCACCCTGCAGGAGCAGTTGCACGCCGCCGACGGCGATCGTTTCGTCGATCTTCCGGAACAGCTCGTCGAAGCCGAGCACGTAGCCGTCCGGCGACCCGACGTCCCGGTAGAACGCGCAGAAGTTGCACTTTGCCACGCAGACGTTCGTGTAGTTGACGTTGCGATCGATGATGTAGCTGACGACGCGATCGGGGTGCTTGCGCGCACGGATCGCGTCGGCCAGACCACCGAGCAGCGCCGTGGAGGCGTGGCGATAGAGCTCCAGCGCCTCCGCTGCGCTCACACGCTCACCGTGTTGCACCCTGTCGGCGAGGTTCATCAATAGAAGTCCGGCCTTCGCGCTTCCGGGACGACGCCGGCCTCGGCCGCGTAGCGATAAAACGCTTCGAGGCCAGCCCGCTCGTCGTCGCCGAGATGGTACTTGATATTGTGCCGCAGGTAGCGGGCGCCGATTGCCTGGTGCGCGGGCGCGTCAGCCAGGTAATCGCCCGCCAGCTGTTCCGGCCGCCGGACCCCCTCGTCCCGCGCCCGCTGCAAGGCGTCGATGTCGTCAGGCGTCAGCGCTCCCGCGCGGCCGGCCCAGAACGCATAGACAAACGGCAGCCCGGTCATCTTCGTCCAGACGTCGCCCAGGTCGATTTTCTCGACAGGGGCGCACATCGAGCCGCCGCCCGGGGCCGTGAAGTCCGTGTCGCGGGGCGCGTCCAGGAACAGCGCCTTGTCCCCGATGATCAACGCCGCATCGCAGCTCGCGAGCATCGCAGCCGGATCCGGGTCATGCGGCTCGAACCGCGGGTGGATGTGGAACTGGCGCGCGCAGAGCACGCGTGTCAACGCCACGCTCGTCCGCGAGCTGGTATCCATCGCAATCGATTGCACCTCGGCGATCGGCTTCCGCGTAAAGATCGCCACCGATGCGACGGGGCCGCGCGAGGCGATGGCGAGATCCGGCACGATCCGATAGAACCCGCCGCGCAGGTATTCAATCGACGGAATCAGGCCGATGTCGGTGGCGCCCTCGTGCAGCAGCCGCGCGCACTCGCTCGGGAGGTCGTAGCGGAGCTCGAACCGCGGCGAGCGATCGAGCCCGTACGCGAGCGGGCGGGCATTCAAGTAGCCCACGGCCCCGACTTTGACTCGGCTCATTCGGCGCGCGGGTCGAACCGGCCGGTGCGCTCGAGCGGCTCGTAGCCGGCGGCGCGAATATTGCGGCGAATCTCCTCGAGCGGCGACCGGCGCGCGCCCTGGGAGCGGTCGTCCTCGGCCGACACCGCATCCACATCGTCGGCACCGACGGTCAACGCGACCTGTGCGAGTTTCGGACCGTACAGCGCCCAGTCGACCTGAATCGACCGAACGTTATCGACGACAATTCGCGCGAGCGCCACGCGTTTGAGATCGTCGTACCCGGTTGTTGGCGCGAGCGGGCTGGCGCGGCGGGACAGTGGCGCAAACGCGCGGATGACAGCGACCTCGCGCTGGACATCGGCGACCGTCTTCAGCAGCCGCACGGGGTCTCCGGCCACCGGTTGGTCCACGGTGAGCCGCGCCAGCGTCAGGCCGGCGATGTTGACCGCCTCGATCGCGCGCGGCGGATCCGCGAGGCTGTCAATCGGCGCGTCGGCGATGAGCTCGAGACCGGCTGCCTGCAGCTCCTCGAGGAGCGTCCGCAGGGTGCAGCCGTCACGCGCGGCGAGCGCAATGAGGTCCGCCAGCGAAAACCCGGACACCGCCGCCCCCGACACCGCGGCGACGACTTCCCGGACGCGCGCCGCGGCTACCGCCCGCGAGGCCGGCACGCCGACGATCCGCACCTCGCCCGCGCCCGGAGGCACCGCCGGCGGCCCGGATGCGTCGGCCTTCACCGTGGCGACGCGGACAAAGGTGGTGGTCATCCCGTGCCGCTCGCGGCGGATCTCGTCGGCCACCACGCCGAGAGTGATGATGTCGTGCGACGAGGCGAGGCTTGTCAGCTGCTGATCGGTGACGGCCATCCGATCGAGCTTACGACAGCGTCGGTCCGAAGAACAAGCCGAGGACGATCGCGATGGCGGCGGCGAGCGCCCATCCGAGCACACAGACCGCCACCGCGCGCGTGGTGCTCGTGTAGTCCAGCGCCTGGCGTACCGCAACGATCATCGCCGCCAGCATCCAGATGGACGTTGCGGCGAAGACGGGCCAGGCGGCACCGGGCATCACGCCGAAGATGCGAAACAGGCCCGGCGTGGCCGCGAACCCGGTCGTGCGGAGCAGCTCGCCCACGTCGGCGCGCGTTTGCGGCGCCGGCATGAGGCGATAGCCGATCTCGAAGGTCACAAGCGCCCACGCGGCCCATCCGACCAGGGCCAGCGTGCTGAAGAACACGATGCTCTGGAGGGTTACCTCACCGAATCCGCGCGCGCCCACACCGGTCGCAAGGCTGGACAGCAGGACGACGAGCAGCGCCTGACCCGTTCCAGTCCGGTCCGCTTCGATTTCCGCGTAGACCGCGGCGTCGAGCGAGATCGCGCCGATGAGCCGCATCACAAAGCCGTTGGTCGCAGTTGTGGTGGCCATACGGCTCAGGAATGCAAAGGATGGTCCGTCCCGGCTGCCGGATTGTCGACGCCGTGGCGGCTGCCGCGCGCGGCCGGGGGTCGATTATGCGCCGTCGAAGGTCAAGTCCAGCGTGACGTCGCCAAAGCCCGGCATGGCGTACACGAAGTCATAACGCCGCGGGAGCAGCGTGTGGACGTCCAGCCAGATCGTGCCCGTCGCTTCGATCTCGGACTGCGGAGACGTCGCCGGCACGCGCAGGCCGCGGACGGTCGCGCTGCCAATGTGCTGAACCCCGACGTCCTCCAGCCCGCGCGGGTCGGCCAGCACGTCGTACACCTGCGCCCGCTCTTTCTCGTCGAGCGGACGGGTCACGGCGCCCTGCCGGACGCGCGGCGTTCGTCCAGCCATCGCGCGCCCGACGGCTTCGAGCGTCCGTGCGATTTCGTCCTGTGACAGCCGGCCCGGCGCCTCGAGGCGCGCCGTCAGCGCGCGGTCGGGACCGCCGCAAGCCACGAGGACGAGGGCGACGGCGACACAGACGACGAGCTTCGGGGACACGGCTCCTCTACGTTCGGATGCGGCTGAAAATCTCTGCGGCGCGGCGGCCGGCCGCTTCTGTGGTGGCGACTCGAGCGGGCCACCTTCGCGTATAGCCTTCACTCGCCCATTTTCGCGTCGCGTCGATGCCCATCTTCCCGCCGTACGCCGGGACATCGGTCGCATCGTCCAGATCGTCCACGGGGCCTCGGGTCAACTGAATGTCGCGCATCGGGTCCACGTGCGTCCCGACGATCCAGGCCGTCTGACTCACATTGTGCACGTCGACGTCCTTGTCGACGACGACGATCGCCTTGGAGAACATCAACTGCCCCAGCCCCCAGAACGCGTTCATGATCTTGCGCGCGTGGCCAGGGTACCGCTTGTCGATCGAGACGATCACGAGATTGTGAAAGATGCCTTCGGCGGGGAAATGCATGTCGACAATCTCGGGCAGCGTCTTGCGGATCATCGGCAGAAAGATGCGTTCGCTCGCGAGCCCGAGGTAGTAGTCCTCCATCGGCGGGATGCCCACAACCGTGGTCAGGTAGATCGGGGTCTTGCGGCGGGTCATGCACGTCAGGTGGAACACCGGAAAGTCGTCCGGCTGTGAATAGAGGCCCGTGTGATCGCCGAAGGGACCCTCGCGGCGCCGTTCACCCGGTTCGACGTAGCCCTCGAGCACGATATGTGCACTCGCGGGCACTTCGAGGTCCACCGTCACCGCCTTCACCAGTTCGATTCGCTTCCGCGCCAGAAAGCCGCCGAGCAGCAACTCGTCAAGCCCTTCCGGCATCGGCGCCGTCGCGCAGTACGGCAGCACCGGTTCGGCGCCGAGCGCGACGGCGACCTCGAGCCGTTTGCCGAGGCGCTCAGCGACCCGGTAGTGCTGCGCGCCGCCCTTGTGGCGCTGCCAGTGCATGGCCGTTGTGCGGCCATCAAACAGCTGCATCCGGTAGGTGCCGATGTTGCGAACCCCGGTCTCCGGATCTTTGGTGAAGACGAGGGGAAAGGTGATGTATTTCCCTCCGTCGTCCGGCCAGCATTTGAGAATCGGCAGCACGTCGAGCGTCGCCGAGCGGTCGACGATCTCCTGACAGGGCCCGTCCTTCACGACCTTCGGCATCAGATCGCGCAGCCGGCCGACCATCGGCAGCATCTTCAGGGCCTCCAGAATGCCCTCGGGCATCTGCGGGGTCATCAGCGCGTCGATCTCCGCGGCGAGGTCGTCGAGCGACTTGACCCCGAGGGCGAGACACATCCGTTCGATCGATCCGTAGACGTTGGACGCGACCGGCATGTCGTAGCCCGAGGGGTGCTCGAAGAGGAGCGCCGGTCCGCCCGCCGGCGATTTGCAGGCGCGGTCGGTAACGGCGGCAATCTCGAGATCGGGACTGACCGGCTCCGCTATGCGTGCCAGCAGCCGCCGGCGCTCGAGGTCGGCGAGGAAGTCAGTGAGGTCTGAATACAACTACGTCGCGGCCGCCATTCTATCGGTAATCTGCTGCGCGAGCGCGAGGGCTCGGCGCCCCTGCGCGCCGTCAACCCGCGGGGAGCGCTGCGCCACGATCGCGTCGACGAAATCCGCCAGTTCGCGCCGGAGCGGCTCTTCGTTCGCCACCGGCACGTCGCCGCCGCGAATCGACGGCATCGCTGCGCTGCCCTTCACGACGTGATAGCACTCGATCTTCTGCGCCGCGTAGTCGATCGCCACGTACGCCGATGGCTGAAAGAACCGGATCTTGCGCACCGGCTCGCGGCTGATGCGGCTCGCCGTGAAATTCGCGATGCACCCGTTGGCAAACCGGACCCGCGCGTTGGCGATATCGACGCGGTCGGTCAGCACCGCGACGCCAATCGCCTCGATCGACTCTGCCTCCGACCGCACGAACGACAACACGACATCCAGATCGTGAATCATCAGATCGAACACGACGTCGATGTCCAGGCTCCGCTCGGGGAAGGTGCCGAGCCGATGCACCTCGATGAACCGCGGATCGTCGACGAGCGACCGCGCCGCGTCGACCGACGGATTGAAGCGCTCGGTCTGGCCGACCGCGAGCACCACGCCGCGCCGCGCGGCCGCAACGATCAACGCGTCGGCTTCCTCCAGTGTCCGCGCCATCGGCTTCTCGACCAGGACCGGCACGCCCGATTCGAGGAATGGCAGCGCGACGTCGCGGTGCTGCTCGGTCGGCACCGCGACGGTCACGGCGTCGACGCGCCCGAGCAGGGCTGCAGCGTCTCCGAGCGCCAGCGTGCCGTGCGCGGCCGCGATTTCCTCGGCCCGCGCGCGGTTGCGATCCACCACGGCCACGAGCTCCACGCCGGGCAGGGCCGCGAGAATCCGCGCATGGTGCCGGCCGAGATAGCCGACGCCGACGACGGCGACTCGCAGGCTCATCGGCCGCGCTCGGACCGGCCGACGATGCAGATGCCCGCCTCGTCGGCGGCCCGGACGATGGCCGCGCCGTCTATCATCAGCGTCTTGCCGGCATCGACCGACAGCAGGGTGGCGCCGACGCGC
>JBPYEE010000423.1:0-22390 GCA_051985095.1 Vicinamibacterales bacterium
CCTGCAGATCTTCCCGAAGGATACGCCGCGCGAGCAGGTCCTCCAGACGATGCAGGGGTTCACGCAGGCGCTGGGCGTGCAGTGCAGCTACTGTCACGTGCAGGAAGGCCGGGGCGGGCGCAACGACATGGCCTCCGACGAGAAACGGACGAAGCTCGCCGCGCGCCAGATGCTCCTGCTCGCCCGCGACATCAACCAGAAGCTGCCGCAGGCGGTGAACAAGCCGGCGGATCAGGCGACGCGCGTCGGCTGCGCCACCTGCCATCGGGGGGTGCCAATCCCGAAGGCGCTCTCCGACATCCTGGCCGACACCGAGAAGGACAAAGGCGTCGACGCCGCGATCGCGCAGTACTGGGATCTGCGGAAACAGTTTTACGGCCGCGCCGCGTACGATTTCGGCGACGCGAGCCTGATTACCGTCGCGCAGCGGCTGACCGGCGACAAGCCGGATGCGGCCCTGAAACTGCTCGAGATCAACGCGCAGTTCTTTCCCGGATCCTCACGGACCTTCGTGGCGATGTCGCAGGCGCACATGAAGAAGAACGAGAAGGATCAGGCGGTCAAGGACCTCGAGAAGGCGGCGTCGCTCGATCCGCAGAACGCCGGCCTCAAACGACAGCTCGATCAGCTGAAAGCCGCGGGCGGGCAACAATAAGCCGTTCACGAAAGGAGTCAGGTCCATGTATCGCATAGGCATGATGATCTCCGCTGCTGTGCTGTCGGCCGCGACGGCTCTTGCGCAACCCCCGGCCAGGCCGACCGCGCCGAAGACCAGGCAGCCGCTCGTTGAGTTCGAGATGATGACGTGGCCGGAGGTCAAACAGGCCATCGCCGCCGGCAAGACGACCGCGCTCTTCTATACCGGAGGCACCGAACAGCGGGGACCGCAGAACGTGAACGGCGGCCACACGCTGATGGGCCGCGCGATCGTCAAGGCGATTGCGCTCCGTCTCGGCAACGCCATCGCGATGCCGGTGCTGCCCTACACGCCGAACAACGCGAGCGCCGACCTGCCGGGCACCATCGGGCTGACCCCGGAGATCCTGAGCGCGGTCCTCGAACGCGTGTCGGAACAGGCGATTCAGACCGGGTTCAAGAACGTCATCATCATGGGCGATCACGGGGGCGGGCAACCCGATGCGTACGCGAGCGTCGCGAAGAAGCTCGAGGCGAAGTATGCGCCGCAGGGAAAACACGTCTATTTCTGCGACGAGGTCTACCGGAAGGCACAGGATGACTTCGACGAGTGGCTGGTGGCCCACGGCTACCCGCGCAGCTCGCACGCCGGCATCCCCGACACGTCGACGATGATGTACCTCGGCGGCGACCAGGGCTGGGTGCGCAAGGAGTTGATCCCGACGGCCGAAGGCGATCCGGTGCCGCCGCCCGGCCAGGGCGGCCGGGGCCGCTCGAATGACCCCAACGCCCCGCCCCGAAAGAACAACGGGATCACCGGCGATGCGCGCCGGTCGACGGCGGCACTCGGCAAGATGGCGTTTGACATAAAGGTCGATTACGCCGTAAAGGAGATCCAGGGTTTCCTCGCGAATCAACCGAAACCGACGACGCAAGACTGATGTGATGGATTTGCTGAGAGACCGCAGCGTTCGTTTCGCCGCCGGCTTGACGGTCGCCATCGCCATCCCGGTCGCGGTCCTCCTCTACTTCCAGTTCCGGTCGATCTCGGCGCTCAGCCAGTCCTCGGTCGTCGTCCTCCGGCAGTTGAGCCAGGAAACGGCGAACGGTCTGACCCAGGGGCTGCAGGACGCGCTGCGCGCGCCGTACATCAACGTGATGTTGCGCGTGTCGCAGGCCCAGACCGAACCGCTGGACCTGCCGCTCATCGCGCCCACCTTCGAGCAGGGGCTCGCGACCGAGCCGTTTGTCTCCCGGTTCTACGTCTGGTCCAACGAAACCAGCGAGCACCGCGACGAGGTGCTCGCCTACGACCGCGACACGCACGGGTTCACGGCCGACGTGCCCGAAGGCGCCTTCATCGTGCGCCGCGTGCGCGAGCTGGCGCCGCAGAAACATGCCATCTCGTTGTTCGACACGATGATCGATGGCCACCATGTGTACTTCCAGGCGCAGGTCCGGTGGAAGACCCCGGCGCGCGAGCGACTGAGCAGTTTCGTCGCGCTCCGGGTTGACGACGATCGCCTGCGCCGCGGCTTTCTGCCGACCTTCATCGCGACCCACCTGAGAACCATCGAAGGCCCGACCGGGTTTCCGCCCTTGACCGTGACGATCCTGGACGGCGCCAATCGAGTCGTGTTTCCGTCCGGTGGACGGGCGCCGGCCGCATACGTCGACGAGCGGCCGTTCCCACTCGTGTTCTTCGAAACCGAGCTGCAACCCTACATCGCGCCCGAGGATCGCAAGCCGGAAACGTGGCGGCTGCGGACCGGGTACGGCGACCAGTCGATCGCCGACATCATCGCCGCGCGTGAACGCCCGCAGCGGACGCTGATGGCGCTGCTGGCCGGCGTCCTGGCACTCGGCGTCTTCTTCGTCGTCCGCGCTGCGGCGCGCGAGGTGCGCGTCGCCGACATGAAGTCGAACTTCGTATCGAGCGTCTCGCACGATCTGAAGACGCCGCTGGCGTTGATTCAGTTATTTGCCGAAACGCTGGAGCTCGGACGGCTGAAGAGCACCGAGCGCGCGAACGAGTACTACCGGATCATCAACAGCGAGGCGCGCAAGCTGACGCGACTCATCAACAACCTGCTCGACTTCTCGCGGATCGAGGCCGGACTGCGCCGCTACAAGCGGGAACCGGCGGACCTGACCGATCTGACGCGCCAGGTGCTCGAGTCGCTCGAGAGCCAGTTCCGCCACAACAAGTTCAACGTGTCGCTGCATCTCGAAGACGGCGACGTGCCGGTCGTGATCGACAAGGAGGCGGCCGAACAGGCACTCGAGAACCTGCTGTCGAACGCGATGAAGTACTCGCCGGACAACCGGGAGATTTCGGTGACGGTGACCCGCGGCGATGGCTACGGCGTCGTCCGCGTGGCGGATCACGGCATCGGGATACCGGCGCGGCTGCATCGGAAGGTCTTCAGAAAGTTCTTCCGTGTCCAGACCGACGCGGGAACGGGACCGCAGGGCACCGGCCTCGGCCTGGCGATCGTCGACCATGTCATGCGGGGCCACCACGGCTTCGTGCACGTCGTGAGCGAGCCGGGACGCGGCAGCACTTTCTCGCTCCACTTCCCGTTGTACGCAGGAGAAACGCACGGTGACGAAACGGATACTGGTGATCGAGGACGAACCGCAGATGTTGCTCGGTCTGCGTGACAACCTCGAGCTCGAAGGCTACGAGGTTCTCACGGCGGCCGACGGCGAGGAGGGACTGTCGAAGGCCATCTCGAGCGCGCCCGACCTCGTCATCCTCGACATCACGCTGCCCCGGAAGAACGGGTTCGAGGTGTGTCGGGAGCTTCGCGCCCGCGCCAATCCGACGCCGGTCGTCATGCTGACCGCCCGGTCCCAGGAGACCGAGAAGGTTCTCGGCCTGGAGCTGGGCGCCGACGACTACATCACCAAGCCGTTCAGCATCACCGAGGTTCTCGCGCGCGTGCGCGCGGTCCTGCGGCGCGCCGGCGGGCGCCCGTCCGGACTCGAGACCTGCCGCATCGGCGACATCGAAATCGACTTCCGCACCCATCAGGCCCACCGCTCGGGCCAGCGGATCGACTTTACGGCGCGCGAATTCGACCTGCTCCGCTACCTGGTGGCGCACACCGGCCAGGTCGTGACGCGCGAGCAGATCCTCAATCAGGTGTGGGGGTACGAGGAATCGCCCACCACGAGGACGATTGACAACTTCGTCGCGAAGCTGCGGCAGAAGATCGAGACGACGCCCCACGAACCCGAGCACATCCTGACCGTGCACGGCGCCGGCTACAAGTTCGTCGGCTGAGCGCTCAGGCGCGCTCCGCCGCGCCGCCGCCGTCGGTGTAACGGGCCACGACCGCGGTGCAATTGTCCTTGCTGCCGCGCGCGAGGGCCGCCGCCACCACCTGCCCCGCGATCGCCTGGAGATCGGTTTCCTCGGTCAGCAGCGTGCTGAGGCGTGCCTCGTCGAGGACGCCGTGCACGCCATCGGTGGTCAGGAGGAGCACCGCGCCGTCGGCCAGGGTCCGTTCGACGACATGCACGTCGGTGCGTGCGCGGGCGCCGACCACGTTGGTGAGCGCGTTGCGCATCGGATGATGCTGCAGCATGGCCGGGTCCGCGGTCGGATCCTGGGCCAGAACGCTCGCGAGCCACGAGTCATCGTCAGTGATCTGCCGCAGCCCGGCGGCGTCGAGCAGGTACAGGCGGCTGTCGCCGACATGCGCGACGATGAGCCGCCCGTTCACCGCCTGCGCGGCGACGACGGTCGTGCCCATGCCCGCGTACGCCGCTCCGGTGATGGCGGTCTCCAGGATTTGGATATTGGCCAGGTGGATAGCGGTGCGCAGAATGTTGGCTTCGACCGACAAGGCCCCGTCGTATCCGAACGGCCAATCAACGTGGTCCGGATCGATCGACCGCGTCGGCGCGCCACCGCCGGCGCGCGCCGCGTCGGCGGCTCGAACATAGTCGACGACCGCGTCAATGGCCATCCGGGCAGCAACCTCGCCCGCGTTGTGGCCGCCCATGCCGTCGGCCACCAGGCACAGGCTGTGCGCCGCGTCGACGGCAAAGCAGTCTTCGTTGGTGGGTCGGACGTGACCCTTTTCACTGACGCCGAACGCCCGCAGCAACGCTGTCCTCAGTCCCCGGTGTGCGGTCGGCGCTCGTCTCGGCGGAGCACGAACGCGACGGTAGCGACGCTACTTGGCGTCGAAGGAGGCGAGATCGAGCGTTGCACCTTCGATCTGCAGGCTCTTCAGCCTGGTGCCTTCCGGCACGCGAAACGCGAAGGTGCACGAGAACTCCGGCACCGAGCCGACGTCGACGAACTGCACCGACGTGTTGTAGGTCTTGCCATCGGTCGCCGTCACGGTCGGCCGCTTCATCGGCGCGGGCGAGAATCCCGGCAACACCTTGAACGCCACGGTCACGTTCGAGTACTGCTCGCCGCTGCGAGCCATGGCACTGACGGTGTTGGTGCCCGGTGGGCAGTCGCGAAGGGAAGCCTTCTCGGCACGCTCGACGCCGGTGACCGTCATCTGCAGGTTCTTGTAGGTTTCGGACTTGCCTTGGGCGACAAGCGCTGCGACCAGTCCACAAACCAGCGCCGCCACCAGTACCGTTCGCCTCACGCGCAACTCCTTCGAGGGTGCCGGGCCGCCGTGCCTTCGTGCGGGGGGCGATGCGCGCGCGCGTGCGCGCGGCACCGGCGTCCCCGCACGGTGCACTCGACGGCGGTTAGAGAGGATTGTCGGGCCGTATCATCGTGCGCCACATGTGCGCGCTCGGGCTGTTGTCGTAGCCGAGACCTTCTTTTGGCTGCTTGAAATGACGGCCGACGATGTCGAGGAACGGATCGAGCGAGACCTTCGCATTCGGATCGAACGCGTAGAGGTCGTTGACGGTCACGAGCCGCGGCTCCATGTACCACTTGTGGTTTTTCAACCACTTGTAGGTGTCCGCGATGTACTGCGGCGGTTGATAATCGTGACCGAAGATCCGGAAGTACTGATCCGGATACTCGTAGCCCGCCTCAGGGTCCGGATAGAAACGAAGTGTCTGATGATAGCGAACCGCGAACGCCGTCTTCTCCGGGACGTACGGCTCGATCATCTGAGCGCCCCACCATCCATGGTCCGGCTTGATCAGATTGAGCACGACGTCGTGCAGCAGACACGCAAGGATGATCTCCTCCGACATCCCGGTCTTCATCGCGCGCGTCGCGCTCTGCAGCACGTGATTGGCGGGTTGAAAACGGAGCTCGAAGAAATCCTTGAGGGTCGGCTTGTCGGGCAAGGGCGGCAACTTCTTGACATTGCCGCGGTTCGACACAAACAGCGATCCCGCACCGCGGCGGAAGTCGCGCGACTCGATCTGCGCCTCGATCTCGGCAACCGTCGGAAACTTCTCGGCCTGGCCGGAGTTGGCGGCGACCTGGGCATCGAGCTGCTCTTCCATGTAGTGCTCTAAGGCTTCGGCCTTCGCCTCGTGGTCCATCGTAGCGACCACGGCGGCGCCGCCGATACTCGCGATGAAGGCTCTGCGATCGACTTCCATGCACACCTCCTGAACCGAACTCGGCAGAGAGTAGCGCCGAATGCCGTAGTTTTCAACGCGGATTTTCGCGCTGATCCCTTCGAGACAAACGGTGACACTGCGGCGGGGGCCGGCTCGACCTGCACAACCGGAGACGCAGGTGAGCCAGGTTTCCGCCGTGCTTGACGACGCCCGGTGCCCGTGGCGACACTCATCCGCATGGCCTGGCACGGGGCAATGGGCCGCGGCGGGGCCATCGAAAGAGGTGGAGCGATGATCGGCATCCTGATGGCGGCGGCGGCGTTCAGCCTCTCGAGTCCGGCCTTCACCAACGATGGGGCGATTCCGAGCAAATACACCTGCGATGCCGGGGCAACGAACCCCTCGCCGGCCCTCAGCTGGCGCGACGCGCCGGCAGGCACGAAATCGTTCGCGCTCATCCTCCACGACCCCGACGCACCGATGGCGGGTGGATTCACGCACTGGGTGTTATTCGACATCCCGGCGACGACGATGTCGCTGCCGGAAGGGTTTCAACCGGGATCGATCGGCGTGTCGGGCACCAGCGGGTTTCGGCGTCCCGGCTACGGCGGGCCGTGTCCGCCGAGCGGATCGCATCACTACCGGTTCACGCTGAGCGCGCTCGACGCGCCGTCGCTCGGACTGCAGCCGGGCGCGACGAAAACCGACCTCGAGAAAGCGATGCAGGGCCACGTGCTCGCAACGGCGGATCTCGTCGGGACCTACCAGCGACAGGGGAAATAATCGGCGAGTCGGTGCAGTCGCGTGTCTACTTGAGTTCGACGGTCACCACTTCAATGGTCCGGTCCGTGTCGTTGACGTCCTTGTGGGTCTCGCCGGGCCGCATCGGCTCGAACCAGTAGGCTTTGCCGGCCTCAAAGTGCGTCACCGTGACCTTCCCGTCGGGCGTCGCCGTCTTCAGATCGCCGCCAATCACGGCAACCACCGCGCGGCGTCTATCGTGTCGGTGGAACGTCGATTCGGTGTGCGGCGGGATGATGCTGGTCCACGACGACGCGTGCGCATTGTCGAACTGAACGATCCGTTGCATCTGCGCATGGGGCGACTGCAGGAGCAGCACGCCGATGGCCAGGGTCCGACGCATCATCGAATCCTTTCCTCGAGCCCGAGCAGCCGCGCGGCGTTCAGGCCGAGCATTCCCGCACGGTCGGCGTCCGAAACGGGCAGGCCGGCCAGTGCGGCCAGCATCGAGGGAATGCTGCCGATTTGGTGCGGATAGTCGCTGCCCGCCAGAATGTGGTCGGCACCGGCGAAGGCGATCGCGAGCATCAGCGCGCCCTGATTGAAGTTCACGGTGTCGTAATAGAAGTCCTTGAGGTACGTACTGGGCGGACGTTGGATATGCGCGCGGCAGTCACGAAACGCGTGGAATCCGCGATCGAGCCGTTCGGCCAGGTACGGAACCGCCCCGCCCAGATGGCAGAGCGCCCACCGAATCCTCGGAAACCGCTCCGGAACGCCCGCAAACACCAGGGCGGCCGCCGCAAGCGTGGTGTCGAAGAGAAAACCCACGAGAGGCATCAGCCAGTACTGCCGCATCATGTCGACGTTGACCGGATGCGCCGGGTGGATGTAGAGCACGGCGGCCCGTTCGTCGGCGGCCTCGTAGAGGGGCCAGAACCGCTCGTCGCTCAGCGCAATGCCGTTGACGTTGCTGAACAGCATGGCGCCGCGCATCCCCAGTTCGTCGGTCGCCCGCCGGAATTCCGCCAGCGCGGCCTTCGGATCGTTTAACGGGAGCGTGGCCAGCGCGGTAAAGCGGCGCCCGCGCCGCTCCATCGCTTCCCGGAACTCATCGTTGACCACCGAAGCGAGCTTCGCCGCGACGTCCGGTGCCTCGACATGTGTGCCGGGCGTCGTCAGCGTGACCACCTGCATCGTCACGCCGTGCTGCTCGAGCACCTGCTCGCGATACTCGAGGTCGCGGTGCCCGCGCACCGCAATGTTGTAGTCGCCGGGGTAATGCAGATTCGGGTTACCGTCCGCGTCGATCGTCACCGTAACGCTGCTCTGGCCCGACTGCAGCGCCTGCAGGTATCTCGGCGGATAGTAGTGGTTGTGAAAGTCGATCACGGCCATGGACGAATCTCCAGACGAGGTAGACAGGCCAACCAGCGAGCACCAGCGCAAGCCCGCCGAGGCTCTCACGGGGAGCGCTCGCAATCTGGTTGACGACGATTGCCACGCACGCGATCGCAAACAGCACCGGCACGATCGGGAATCCCCAGGCCCGAAATGCCGGCGCATAGCGTCGGGAGCGTCGAAGCCGCATCGTGCCGAGCGCCAGCGCACCGAAGAAGATCCATTCGGTGTACACGACCCGCGACACGATCACACCGTACGTGCCGGTCAGCACCAGGACGGATGACCAGACGGCCTGGACGACCGTCGCCACGTGCGGGGAGCCGTGCCTCGGATGCAGCGCACCCATCCAGCCGAAGAGCAACCCGTCTCTGGCCATGGCGTAATACACGCGCGGACCGGCGAGCACGATGCCGCTCATCGCGCCAAACGAGGACACGATCACGAGCACCGACACGGCCGACGCCGCGCGCGGACCGGCGGCGGCGCTCGTCGCCTCGAATGCGATGTGGGTCGACCCGAGGACTGTCTCGAGCGGCAGGACCAGCAGATACGCCGCGTTCAGCGCCAGGTAGATGACCACGACCACTGCCGTGCCGATCATGAGCGCACGCGGGATCGTGCGCGCCGGGGATCGTGTTTCGTCGGCCGCGTAGGTCACCATATGCCAGCCGCCGAAGGCGAACAATCCGGCGACGAGCGCGCGCAAGAAGCTGCGCGGTTCGATGGCGGGCCCCACTGGCGGCCGATGCAGCGTGCTCACGCCGAACAGCACGACGAGCAGCACCGCGATCGCCGCGATTTTGACGCCCGTCAGCGCCGTCTGCAGACGGCTGCCAGGGCGAACCCCAATGTAGTTGATGACCGACAACGCGACGATGCCCGCGACCGCCACGAGGCGCACGCCGGTGTCGCTGAGCGGCACGATGGTCGCAGCATAGCGGCCGAACACCATCGCGATCGCCGCGATGATGCCCGAGTGCATGCTCCAGAACATCGCCCAGCCCCAGAGGAAGCCGACGGCCGGCGAAAACATCTCGCACAGATACACGTACACGCCGCCGGTGCGGGGCATCGCCGACGCCAGCTCGGCGCAGATGCTCGCCCCGAACCAGGTCAGCGCACCGGCGGCGACCCACACGAGCAACATCCCGCCGAAGTTCGGCACCGCGCGACTGACTTCCGACGGCTGGACGAAGATCGACGATCCCACAATCGTCCCGACGACCAGGGCGGTCGCCTGGACGACGCCAATCGATCGGACCAACGACAGGCCGGGTACCGCCGGGCGCGCCATGTGCCGGGGCGATGCTATCACCGTGTGAGCGACTGGTAGATGGCGCACACGGCACCGATCGTGTCGGCCTCCGCCGCCGTCTTGTCAGGCCGGTAACGCTTGACGCGCGCGAACCGCAGGGCGACCCCGCCGGGATATTGCGGGCTCGCCTGGATTTCGTTGAACGCGATCTCCGCCACCAACTCGGGACGCACATACACCGTGGAACGGTCGCGTCCGATTTCGAGCTCCAGGAACTTCTGGGTTTGCCAGGCGAGCATCTCGTCGGTGAGCCCCTTGAAGGTTTTGCCGAGCATCACAAATCCGCCGTGCTCCGGATCGCGCGCACCGAGGTGCAGGTTGCTGAGCGTCCCCCGGCGCCGCCCGCTGCCCCATTCGGCGGCGAGGATCACGAGATCGAGCGTGCGAGCCTGCTTGACCTTCAGCCAGGCCTGGCCGCGGCGACCGGCGGCATACACGCCTTCGATCGCCTTCGCCATCACCCCCTCGTGGCCACTGGCGAGTGCGGCAGCCGTAAATGCCGACGCCACCGCTGGATCGCCGGTCACGACGCGCGGGACCCGATTCGCCTCGGCGACCTGGTCGTCGAGAATCGCGAGCCGCCGCGCAAGGGGTTCGTCGACGAGCGGCGCGCGGTCCAGATAGAGCGCGTCGAAGAAGAAGGGTGTGATCGGCAGCTCGTCGCGCAACCGATCGACGTCGAGCTTGCGGCCGAAGCGCCGCATCGTCATCTGGAATGGGTGCGGCGATCCGTCGCTCCGCATCGCAATGGCTTCCCCATCGAGCACGAGGGTGCGCGCCGGCATCGCTCGAACGATGCCGACCACCTCCGGTACCGCCACCGTCACGTCGCGCAAATTCCGCGAGAACACCCGCACCTCGTCGCCCGCTTTGTGGACCTGGATGCGCGCACCATCCAGCTTGTATTCGAAGGACGCTTCGCCCAGGGCTGCGAGCGCTCCTGCCACATCGTCGGCAGAATCGGCGAGCATTGGCTGAAGCGGCTGCAGCGGTTGCAGCACGAATCGCGACAGCTCGGCGGGATCACCGCTCATCGCCGCCCGCGCGACCGTTCCGAGATCGCCGGCGAGCATCACCGCCCGCCGGACCTCGGACGGCGAACGGGCCGAGGCCCGCGCGACAGCATCGGTCAGCACGCCCTCGAGCGCGCCCTGCCGCAGCTCGCCGAACAGCAGGCGGGTGAGAAACTCCTGCTCGTCGGCCGTTGCCCGACCGAGCAGCGAGCGCAAGAGTTGCGCGCGCGCCGCGGCAGATCCGGTCCCGGTCAGTCCCGCCAGCCGTTCGAACGCCGCATCCACCTCCTGCAGATCGAGCGTCGGCGCACCCGCGGCAGCCACGTCGCGCGAGCTGTGCAGCACCGACCAGCCGACGCCTATTCGGCCCTGCCGTGGTGAACCGCTCAAAAACGAGACCACGACCGGCAGGAGATCAGGCGGGGTGCGCTTCAGGAGCTCGGCGAGGTGACCGATCTTTTCCAGGCGTCCGCGTGTCGCGGCCACGGCGCGCGAGGTCTCGACGACGGCGGCCAGCCGCATATATCCGGATGGTAGTTGGGAGATCGCGGCGACGGCTAGGGGAAGGTCAACCGACGGTGTTGCTAGCGCGTCCGCGCCAGCACCCGCCGAGCCCAGACGGCCTCGAGCCAGCGGCGCAGGCCAGTGGCCTGCGGTTTGGCTGGTTCGGGCGGCTTGTTGACCCGGCGATCGCCATCATCGGGCAGCTGCTCCTGCCACGCGAGCGGGTGACCGATGATGTCGGCCTTGCCGCGAATCAGGCGTTCGGCTCGGCGATCGCCATTGGGAAACAATCGACAGAACTCGTCGACGGTCGCGTCCGGATCGGCGCCGATCAATTGCGCGTAGCTGCGGACGTAGGCGCGCGCGTAGATCCCTGTCGGCCACCGCGAGAGATCGTTCCGCTCGAGGCCCGCCCAGATCGCCGAGTTGACCTTGGTTTCCTGCGCGATGGCGTCCAGACTGATGCCCCGCTGCAATCGCAGCCGGCGGAGATTCGGGCCGAAGGCCTCCCGGGCGCTCATGGCCGGAGGAGGACTCGCAAAAAGCCTTCCAGCCTGCCGCCGGCCTGAAACCTCAGCCACGCGCCGCCTCCCGCCTGGCCAGGGCTGAGACGCGTGCCGTTTTTCTACCGTCGGATTACGTTTTCGCCCGTCCTAGAATTCACGCCGGGGCGCGGTCTGGCCGGGCCCCACGCGGCCGACGGCGATGTCGGCCTGGTGGTAATTTTCACCCCTAATTGGGTAACCCGACAGTCGACGCAGGATCGCGATCTGACCGATGTGGGTCAAGGCGTCGGCGAGCGGACCCTGCACGAGGCGTTCGGGCGAATCGGCGACCGTGGCGTCCGACGCAAGAAACGCGTCGAACCGTTCGAGCGACGCGAAGAAGCGTGCGACCTCGGCGTCCCACTCGAGCGGTGGCGAATCGCGCCACGCCTGCTGCCCCCTGGCCAGCGTCAGGGCCCAGTCGAACAGATCGCCCACATGCGCGAGGATCGCGACCGGCGTGCGGGCCGAATCGGCGCTGCGGAACGTAGCGAACGTCGGCGGCGCGCCGCGCAGGGCCTTGCCTCCGCGGTAGGCGATCGTCGCCACGGTGTGTCTCAACAAAACCCGTTTCTCGTCCATGTCACACCTTCTCACGCGTCAAATACAAGACTGCAGCACGTCACCGCGCCTTCGGCTTTTGCGAGCTCGCTTGCGTCGACGGGGACAACGGCGAAGCCCCAGCGCGCCAGGCGCTCCGCGGTGCGGGGAAACGCCGACGGCAGCACGATGCGATCGGGCAGCCGGAGCGCGTTGGCCGCCGCCGGCTCGGTGGGATCGACCGGTATCCGATCGAAGTCGGCGAATGCGGCGCCGGGACACCAGTCGGGATTCACGAGCAGCACATCATCGCCGACGGCGGTCACTGCCGATTTCAAATGCAGACAGCCGGTCACCGCGACCTCGCACACGGCATAGCCGTACGGGGCCAGCCCCCGGCGCAACTGGATGATGGCCGCTGCGTTGGTTCGCGACGACACGCCCACAAACACGCGCCGACCCACCTGCAGCACGTCGCCGCCGTCGACCGTCGCCGGGGCCTCGATGAACTGCAGCCGGCGGTAGCGCTCGAGCGCCGCGGCGACCGCCGGTCGCTCCCGGCGCCGCGACTCGGCACCGGGACGCGTCACGATGGCGAGCTCGTCGAAGACGACGGCGATATCTTCGATGAACACCGAGTCGGGCAGGTCGGGACCGGCTGCGAGCTGCTCGACCCGGTAACCAGCCTCGGCGAGCGCCCGCTCGTAGGCCGCGTGCTGCGCCCGCGCGACGCCGACGTCGATCGGCACGCGCGGCAGATGCGTCAGCTCGCATTGCCCGAGCGCCGCGCTCACCGCGCGCGTGAGAGCGACCTTCGGCATCGCGTAATGATGCACTACAATCGTGTTCATGCGCCGAGTTCTGCTCGCGGTCATCATCGTTGTCTGGATCACGCCTGCACACGCCGCCCGGCAACCGGTGCACGCACGCCATGGAATGGTCGTGGCGCAGGAATCGATTGCCACCGACGTCGGGGTGTCGGTGCTCCAAAAGGGCGGCAACGCCGTCGATGCGGCCGTCGCGGTGGGATTCACCATGGCGGTGACGCATCCCTTCGCCGGCAATCTCGGCGGCGGCGGCTACATGCTGATCCGACTCGGCGACGGCCGGACGACGTTCATCGATTTTCGCGAACGCGCGCCCGAACGCGCCTCGCACGACATGTATCTCGACGCCCAGGGCAGGCCAACGCGCGACAGCATCGAAGGCTGGCGGTCCTCCGGCGTGCCCGGCACCGTGCGCGGCTTCGAACTGGCGTCGTCGAAGTACGGCAAGCGGAGCTGGGCGGAGAACATGGCGCCGGCGATCGAGCTGGCCACACGGGGGTTCCCGGTCTCCTACGCGCTCTCGGAGTCGCTGAAGGCGTCGCGAAGCCTCGCGACCTCGCCCGAATCGAAACGGATCTTCCAGAAGAACGGCGCGTTCTTCAACGTGGGTGACGTGCTCACACAGCCCGAACTCGCGCAGACGCTGCAGCGGATCGCGGCCCACGGCGCCAGCGAGTTCTACGAAGGCGAGACGGCGAAGCGGTTCGCGGCGGAGATGGCGGCTCACGGGGGCCTGATCACGCCGGCGGACCTGAAGGGCTACACGGCGATCGAACGGAGGCCGCTCGAGGGCACGTACAAGAATTACACCGTCATCACCGCACCGCCTTCGAGCTCGGGCGGCCTCGCGCTGCTCGAAATGCTCGGCATCCTCGAGGGAACCAACTACGAGCGCGCCGGCGCCGGCTCGGCCGCCGCCATCCACTATGTCGCGGAGGCGATGCGGCGCGCCTACGCGGACCGCAACGAGTACGTCGGCGATCCGGATTTCGTGAAGGTGCCGATTGCCGGGCTCCTCGATCGGGCCTACCTGGCGCGCCTGCGTGCGTCGATCGATCCGGAGCGCGCCACGCCGAGCTCACAGGTCCGGCCAGGCCGGCCCGCGGGAACTGAGCATGACCAGACCACTCACTACACGGTCGTCGACGCCGATGGCAACGCTGTCGCGGTGACGTATACCCTCAACGGGGGCTACGGCAACGGCATCACCGTCCCAGGGCTTGGGTTCCTGCTGAACAACGAGATGGATGATTTCGCGTCCAAACCGGGAACGCCGAACATGTTCGGGCTCGTGCAGGGTGAAGCCAATGCGATTCAACCCGGCAAACGGCCGCTGTCGTCGATGACCCCGACAATTGTGGTCAAGGACGGACGCCTGTTCATGACGGCCGGGGCACCGGGCGGATCCCGCATCTCGACCGCGGTGCTTCAGGTGATTCTCAACGTGATCGACTTCGGCATGAACATCCAGGACGCCGTCGACGCCCCGCGATTCCACCACCAATGGCTGCCCGACAAGCTCTCGCTCGAGCGGGGCATTTCGCCCGACACCGTTGCGCTTCTCCAGGCGCGCGGTTATGACGTCGACTACTCGCCGGGCGTCGTGCTCGCGCAGGTCGCGGCAATCCTCAGCGACGGCGGATGGCTGCAGGGCGGATCCGACGGGAGATCCGCCGCCGGAAAAGCGGCGGGCTACTGAGCGCGGATCGAACGCTACGGTCGGCGTCTGACGTTGCGCAACGTCGTGAACACGCCGGCATCGAGCTCGGAGACGATTTGCCGGCCCAGCTCGCCGAGATCCCGGCTGGCGAAACCCTGATGCTCATTGACGATCTGCAGCAGCATCATGCGCTCGGCGAGGTCATCGTCCTCGATTCCCAGTACCATCAGCGTCGGACGGTCGTACTGCTCGGTCACCAGCAGTGACGCACCGAACACCCCATCGGCCGTGCTCACGATCACACGGACCACGCGTCGCGCCTCGTTTCGCTCCACGACCTCCACATCGTTGGCAGCCTGAAGCCCCGTCCGGATTTCGGCGGCCAGCCGTGTCGCCGCTTCGCTCGCCGCCGGTCCGCCGCCCTGAACGTCGAGCGCCACGCGAATTTTCGGTGCGGGCGGTGACGGCGGTTGGGCGAGGACGGGCGTGGCGAGGCATACGATTCCAAGCGCGATGGCTATCTTCATGTCCGAGAGAGTAGCACTCCCGTGCCCAATCGGGTCGATCTCGGTCCCGGTTGCCTCGACACGATCACGGAGCGGACGAGAACCGCCTCGACGAAGGCCCGCGCTCACTCGTCGATCCGCACGATGAATCGCAGCGTCACCACCGGCACGTCACCCTGACGCGTGCCGGGAACCGTCAGCGGGCAGCCGACCAGGCAACCGTCGACCTCGCCACGCGCCATCGCGTGTTCGCCCGCCGGGCGAGGTCGTCTCGCACCTTGCGCGGCATCGCGGCCGCCGGCGGCGGTCAGCCCGCGGGAAACGTCCAGGTACTCGGCAGGGCGGCGATCACATCGTCGGCGCGCAGGTTACCCGGCACCCGATCGCGCTAGCGGCTTTGACCCGCGAGACGCCGCTCGCGAGCGGTTCGACTTCGCCGCCTCGGCGCCGACCCGGCCCGTCACGAGAGGATTTTGACGACGAGGCGCTGGGAGTCGCGCGTCACGAGCGGCGTCGCGGGTCGACCGAGCGAAAGCCCGAGCGGCAGATGTACCATGCGGCGATGGCGCCGCTGGCGATCCTCTTCGAGGACGATCATCTGTTGGTCGTCGACAAACCAGCGGGCCTCGTCGTGCATCCCGCGTACAAGAATCGAGATGGCACGCTGCTGGACGCGCTGCTCGCGGACCGGCGCTGGACGGGATGTCAGCGTCCGTCGGTCGTCGGCCGGCTCGACCGGCTGACGTCGGGCCTGGTCCTCATCGCGAAGACGAGCGAGACCCACGCGCGGCTGCAGCGGATACTGGCGGCGGCCGACAGCGACAAGATTTACCTCGCCGTCGTGGCCGGGATCGCCGACGAGCGCGGCGTGATCGAGCTGCCGCTGGCCTCCGATCCGGCGGATCGCCGTCGCCGGACCGTGTCGATCGGGGGTGCCGCAAGCACCACCGCGTTTGTGCGGATCGACACGACGATCGGCGACGGCCGCGCACGCTCGCTGCTGGCGTGTCGGCTCGTCACGGGACGGCGTCACCAGATCCGCGTGCACCTCGCGGCGCGTGGATGGCCGATTGTCGGAGACGCGGTGTATGGCGAAGCGCTGAGCGGGTTTCCACGTCACGCGCTCCATGCGTGGCGCCTGGCGTTCACGCATCCGGTGACGCAGGCGCGCGTCTCGGTCGACGCGCCGGTGCCGACCGATGTCTGGTGCCTCCTGAACGACGGCACGGCCGGCGTCCGGGTCGACAACGTGGCGGACGCCGCCCTCCGGCTGTCGCGACTGCGCTGACGACGCGGCCGATTTTTTGCGTTCACCAGTGATGACACAGCCCCATAATCTGGTGTATGTCTCTCCGCCCTTACACCAGCGCGGCGATCGTCCTGCTTGCCGTGTGCACCATGGTACGGGCTCTTGTTCGAACTGAAGCCCGCACTGTTCTTCCCTCACGGCCGACCGTTCATGTCCTCTTCGACGGCAGCTCGCTCGAGAGCTGGCGCGGGTACAAGAACGAGCGCGTCCCGAGCGGATGGCAGATCGTCGACCGCACGCTCTCGAAGGAGGGATCGGTCGGCGACATTGTCTCGAAGGGTGAATTCGGGGATTTCGATCTCGAGCTGGAGTGGAAAATCGGGCGAGCGGGTAATTCCGGGATCTTCTACCGGGCCACCGAAGAATACGATCACATCTACTGGAGCGGGCCGGAGTATCAGCTGCTCGATGACATCGACGCGGAGGACAACAAGACGCGACTGACGTGCGCCGGCGCGGTCTATGCGGTGTACCCCTCGCCGGCCGGCCACCTCAAGCCGGTCGGCGAGTGGAATTCGACGCGGATTGTCGCGACGGGAAACCACGTCGAGCACTGGCTGAACCGATTCAAGCTGCTCGAATACGACCTCGCGAGCAGCGACTGGGAAGCGCGCGTCCAGGCCAGCAAGTTCAAGGTCTGGCCGCATTACGGGCGTGCGAAACGAGGCCACATCGGACTGCAGGGCGACCACGCCGGTTCGCTGGCCTTCCGCAACGTGCGCATCAAGAGTGCGTCATGACCATCTCCCGTCGACAGTTCATGGCCAACACGACGATGGCCGGTGCCGGCCTGGCGATCGTCCCCCGGGGCGCGATGGGGCGCGGCCTGACGGCGCCGAGCGACCGCCTGAATGTGGCCTGCGTCGGCGTCGGCGGACAGGGACGCACCAACCTGATCAACCTCGCGACGGAGAACATCGTCGCGCTCTGTGACGTCGATTGGGACTACGCCGGCCAGGCGCTCGATCGCCTGGATCGTGACATCGCCGCACAGCACGAGCGCCTCGCGGCGACGACTGGACCCTCACCCCTGACGCCGCTCGAGCGCGAGCGGACGGCGGTCCAGATCTCGAATATGCGGCGGTTGAAGGACGAGCACCTGCCGCGCGCCCGGCGGTACCAGGACTACCGCGAGATGCTCGATCGCCAGAAAGACATCGACGCGGTGGTGATCGCGACGCCCGATCACCTGCACGCCCCGGTCGCACTGGCGGCGATGGACCTGGGCAAGCACGTGTACGTGCAGAAGCCGCTGGCGTGGTCGATCGCCGAGGTACGGGCGCTCGCCCGGCGTGCGCGCGAGACGAAGCTCGCGACGCAGATGGGTAACCAGGGCCACTCGTGGGACGACGCGCGGACAGCGGTCGAATACGTCTGGGCCGACGCGATCGGCGAGGTTCGCGACGTCCACGTCTGGACCAACCGACCCCTCGGCTACTGGCCGCAGGGCATCCCGCGCCCCGCCCCGTCGCCCTCGCCGATCGACGCGCTGCGATGGAACGGACCGGGCATCGAGGCACGCCTGGCCAACGCCCTCAGCGGTCATCATCCGGTTCCCCGGACGCTTGCGTGGGATCGGTTCCTCGGTCCATCGCCGCACGTCGACTATCACCCGCTCTATCATCCATTCAACTGGCGCGGCTGGGTGGACTGGGGCGTCGGCGCGATCGGCGATATGGGCGCACACCTGATGGATCACGCCCTCTGGGCGCTGGATCTCCGCTACCCGACGGCCGTCGAGACAGTGTCGACACCCTTCAACGGCGTCAGTTATCCGCACGCCACCATGACGACGTATGCGTTTCCACCGCGCGGCGGGCGGCCGCCGGTCACCCTGACGTGGTACGACGGCGGCCTGCTCCCGCCGAAACCGGTCGAGATGGGCGACGAGGAACTGAACAAGACGGGTGGCGCCCTGCTCGTCGGCACCAAGGGGAAGCTGATGTATGAGACGTACGGCAAAAACCCGAGGCTGCTGCCGCGCTCGCTCCATCAGTCGTTCGGCATCCCCGCTCGAAAGCTGGAACGTATCGCGAACGAGAATCACGAGATGAACTGGGTCGACGCGGCGAAGGGCAAGGTCGCGCCATCCTGCCCATTCGACTACGCGGCCAAACTCACCGAGGTGATGCTGCTCGGGGTTGTCGCCCTCCGCGCAGGTCGCAAGATTGAGTACGACGCGCAGGCGATGCGCGTCACGAATGTCGCCGACGCGAATCAGTATCTGCAGCGCGTGCGGGCCTGATCACAGGCGCGCCAGCCGGCGCGCCCGTCCGAACCGGCCGTCGAACGCGCGATCGCCAACGAGTCAGCTCGCGCCGACGCTGACGGCTGGCCGCGCCGGCGCGCCTTCGGCAGCGCCAAAGAGGAGCGCGAACAGGATCATCACGACGGCGGCACCGGCCGACGGCACGACCCAGATCCGGTACCAGTCGTGACCCGCGCCGGTCGCGAAGATGTCGACGATCCGGCCTGAGGCCCACGATCCGATAAACATACCGACGCCCAACGTCACAAACGCTATGAAGCCCTGCGCCGCGGCGCGGAGGTCGGCCGGCGCTTTTCCATCGACGTAGATCTGGCCGGCCACGAAAAAGAAGTCGTAGCAGATTCCGTGGAGCAGGATGCCGAGGTACAGCATCCACGCGAGGGATCCGTTATCGCCGGCCGCAAACAGTCCGTATCGAGCCGTCCACGCCGCCATTCCGACGAGCAGCATGTACTTGACGCCCAGACGACGGAAGAACCACGGCATGACCAGCATGAAGAAGAGCTCCGACGCCTGGCCGAGTGTCATCTTGCCGGCGGCGTTGGTGACCGTCAGCTCGTTCAGGAACAGGTTGGCGAACGCATAGTAGAACTGCAGCGGGATGCAGATCAGGAACGAGCCGACGACGAACACGGCAAACGATCGTTCGCGCATCAACCGCAGCGCGTCGAGCCCGAGGATGTCGGCGAGCGTTGGCCGCGCGGTCCGCTGCGGCGGTGTGTGCGGCAGCGCAAGGCAGAAGCCGCCGAGCGCGATCGACGCCGCGGCGGCGATCTGCATGGGCCGTTCGGTCGCTTCGATTCTGAGTGTCCCGATGATCAAACCGGCCACGATCCAGCCAATCGTGCCGAGCACCCGGACCGGCGGAAACTCCCGGCGCGGATCGGTCATCTGGTGAAACGAGATGGAGTTGCTGAGCGCGAGCGTCGGCATGAAACACAGGGTGTAGACGAGCAGGACGCCGTAGAACGGGCCGAATCGCGTCTGCACCGACGCGTAGAACAGCACGAGGCCCCCGACGAGATGGAGCACGGCGAGGATCTTCTCGGTCGCCAAAAACCGGTCGGCGACCATGCCGACGAAAAATGGCGAGATCATCGCCGCGAGGGCCGTCGTGCCGGCTGCCAGCCCGATTTGTTCGCCTGAAAAGCGCAGGCGTTCTCCGAGCCACGTCCCCATCGTCACGTACCACGCGCCCCAGACGAAGTACTGCAGGAACATCAACGCCGACAGCTTCAGGCGAACGGCCGGAGGCATGCCGACGGCCATCGCGGGGCTCCCCGTCATGTCCACCACGCGCTGACCGGAGGCTCGGTCAGCAGCACGCGCGACAACATGTCGATCGCCGCTTTCAAGCCGTCGTCGACCGACGCGAGCGCGTCTTCGTGCTCGATGCTCAACACATAGTCGTAGCCGGCGAGCCGCAGCGCAGCGGCGATGCGGCTCCACTCGAGCTCGCCATGTCCCCAGCCGACACTGCGGAACAGCCACGATCGCTCTGTCATCCGCCCGTACGACTTCGTGTCGATCACGCCGTTGACCGCGATGTTCTGGCGATCAAGTGCCACGTCTTTTGCATGCACGTGAAAAATCGAGGCGCTCAGCGCCCGAATGGCCGCCGGCGGATCGACGCCCTGCCAGAAGAAATGGCTGGGATCGAAGTTGATACCCAGGTTCGGGCCGACCTCCGCGCGCAGCCGCAGCAGCGTCTCCACGTTGTAGACGAGGAACCCCGGGTGCGCTTCGAGCGCAACCTTGACACCGTGATCGGCGGCGAACCGGGCGGCGTCCCGCCAGTACGGGATCGCCTTCTCCTGCCACTGCCACTCCAGCACGTCGAGGAATTCGGGAGGCCACGGCGTGGTGACCCAGTTCGGATGCCTGGCCTCTTCCGAGTCGCCGGGGCAGCCCGAGAAGGTGATGACGACCGGCACCTCGAGCCGATGCGCGAGGCGCACCGTTTTTCGGAACAGCTCGTCGTAGGACTGCGCGGTCTTCCTGTCGGGATGGAGGGGGTTGCCGTGACAGGACAGGGCGCTGATCGTCAGCCCCGCCTCGCCCATCGTCTCCCTGAACGCGTGCGCGCATCCCTCGCGGTCGAGCAGCGCATCGACGTCGAGATGATCATGGCCGGGCCAGCCTCCGGTCCCAAGCTCCAGGGCCTGGATTTTGCCGAGCGAGCGGACCTTCGCGAGCATCTCCTGCTGATTCAGCCGTCCAAACACCGGAGTGAACAAACCGAGTTTCATAGTGTCTTGAGACTCACAACATCGGACTTGAGCGCTTCCGACTGCACGGCGGTCCAGACACCGCCATGACGGTGGCTCTCCAGCACCGCATCGACGATGCACGCCGCGATGTAGCCGTCTTCGAACGTCGCAAAGGCTGGCGGCGGCGGGCCGGATGGCGGCGTGTCCGCGGCGATGCGCGAGTAGATATCCCGCATGACGTTGCGAAAGGCGTCAGCCCAGGCCTCCTGATGGCCGCCCGGCAGATCGGCGTACGCACGCGCCGCCGGGGCGAGCAGCGTTGGATCTTTCGCGAGGAGGGCGTTCGCCGCATCGCGGCGTCCGATCCACAGTGTGTTCTGCTCTTCCTGGAGCCAGCGGACCGATCCGGTCGCGCCGTTGACCTCGAACCACAGGCCGTTCTTGTGTCCGGCGCAGACCTGGCCGACGTTGACGGCGCCTTTGGCGCCATCGTCGAAGCGAACCAGCACCGCGGCGAGGTCCTCGCTCGGCCGCGTCGGCACGACCGAGGTGAGATCCGCCAGCACCTCCACGATCCGGTGCCCGGTCACGTGCTGCACCAGGTCGCACCAGTGAGATCCGATGTCGGCAAACGCGGAGCTGTCGCCGCCCTGCGATGGGTCGAGGCGCCATGAGGTATCGGACGCGAACAGCAGCCAATCCTGCAGGTAGGCGCCGTGCACGAAGTGGACCCGACCGAGGTCACCGGCCGCGACCATCGCGCGCGCCTGCTGCACGAGGGGATTGCCACGATAGTTGAACGTGACCGCGTGCACGACGGCGGCGGCCTCGGCGGCGCGCCAGAGCGCGAGTGCCTCGGCCGCGTTCACGGCGAGCGGCTTGTCGCACACGACGTGCTTGCGGCGCGCCAGCGCCGCGCGAACGATCGGGCCGTGCAAGGCGTTTGGCGTCGCGGCGTGGACCACCTGCACGTCCGGATCGGCAATGAGATCGTCATAGCGGCCGTAGGCGCGCGGGACCCCGAGCGCGGCGGCCTTCCGCCGCGCCGACTCGTCGGTGCTCGCCGCAACCGCGACGACGTCGACGAAGCCGAGCCGTCGCACGGCATCGATGTGATGAACCCCCACGAAGCCGGGGCCCACGAGCCCCATGCCGATCCGGTTCACGCAAGCGCCTGTTTCGTGAAGGCGAGGCACTTCCGGACTTCATCGACTGAACTGCCGGCGCCCCGGTATTCGTACTCGATGTACGCCCGAATGGGCCACTTCTCGCGCTGCAGCAGCTGGAGCACGGCGGTGATCGGCGTGTCGCCCTGCCCCCAGGGCATGTTGTCACCCTGGTTGCGCTTGCGATCCTTCAAGTGAAGGTTGGTGATGTCGGCGTGATGCTCCCGGATGTAGGCCATC
>JBPYEE010000424.1:0-7086 GCA_051985095.1 Vicinamibacterales bacterium
GCCGCCTGCCCACGCTGTAGATGCGAACGCTCGGCGCCATAGGTCTGTTGCTCCTCGCGACGCTGCTGCCGCTCGGTGCCGAGCGGCATGACGTCCGCCTGTTGGACGCCGTCAAGCGCCGCGATCAAAAGGCATTCGACGCGTTGCTCGCGACCAACGCCGACGTGAACGGCGCGCAGCCCGACGGCGCCACAGCGTTGGCGTGGGCGGTGTACCTCGGCGAAGACCGCATGGCCGCCGCACTCCTCGACGCTGGCGCCGAGGTGAATACCGCGGACGAATATGGCGAAACGCCGGTCACGCTCGCCGCAGCGAACGGCGATGCGGAAGTGCTGCAGCGGCTGCTCGCGGCCGGTGGCGACGCGCGCGCGGCGCGGTGGAACGGCGAGACGGCGCTGATGATCGCTGCGAGCGCCGGCAGTGTGGAAGCGGTCGGCCAGCTGGTTCGGAACCGTGCCGATGTCAACGCGGCGGAACCGCGCGGCGGGCAGACGGCGCTGATGTGGGCGGCGGCCGAGGGTCATCGGGACGTCGTGGGCGCGCTAATTGAGATGGGCGCGAATCCGAATGCCGTTTCCAGGACGGGTTTCACGCCGCTCGTCTTCGCGATCGTCAAAGGCGACCTCGCCTCGGTCAGCACCTTGCTTGACGCGGGTGCGGATCCCAACGTCACGCTGCAGTCGGGGGCGACGCCGCTCATTGTCGCCATGCAGTACAAACGAACGGCGGCAGGCCTTGCCCTGCTCGAGCGCGGCGCGAGCCTCGACGTGCGCGATCGAGCTGGCAACACCCCGCTCCACCTGGCGGCGCAAGTCGGAGATCGGCGTCTCGTGGACGCGCTCCTCGCCATTGGCGCCGATCCGAACGCGCGGACGCCGAAGTCGATCATGGCGGCAGGCCGCCGCGGCGGCGCCGGTGGACGCGGCGGCCCGGCCGGTGAGGAAACGCCGCTGATGCTCGCCGCACGCGGTGACCACGAGGAAGTGATGCGGACCCTCGTGGGCGCCGGCGCGAATCCGGCGCTCAGGGCGCAGGACGGGACGAGCCTGCTCATGGCGGCCGCTTCCGGCGCGCGGGTCACGACGTTCAAGTACGCGTATGCCCTCGATCCGGATGTCGAGGTCGTGACGACGGGCGGCAACACGATCATGCATGCGGCAGTGGCGCTGAACGGCCGCACGCAGCCCGAAGTCTGTGAAGTGATTCAGTTTCTCGCCGATCACGGGGCGAAACTCGATGAAATGAACGCCGCCGGCCGCACGCCGATTGCGATTGCCGACAACCAGCCGGTTGATCTCGCAGTAGACCTGCTGACGAAGCTGATCACCGAGCGGGGAGGCGTTCCGAAGATTCCGTCGAAACGATAGACGGGCGAACTGCAGCCCAACGGTACGATGAGATACTTCGCGCGATCTGCGCTGTTCACCGCCGCCGCATGGCTCGTCGCGCAGGCGCCGGTAGATTACTCCCTTGGCCCGGATTCGCAGCCGCAACCGAACGTTCCCACGGGATCCCTGACCCAGCACGTGCTTGCGCCCGGAAAGTATTTCCCGGGCACGCCACATAACTACCAGGTCTACGTGCCGGCGCATGCCGATCCGGCGCGCGCGCTGCCGTTCATGATTTTCCTCGACGGCGCCGGGTACGCGGGCAACAACGTGCGCGTGCCGGTCGTGCTCGATAATCTGATCGCGAAGCGCGCAGTGCCGGCGATGGCGGCAATCTTCGTCGATCCAGGCGTCATGCCGGCGCTGTCTGCCGAGGCGCAGAACCGATACGAGCGCATATTCGAGTACGACTCGCTAGCACCGCGGTTCGCGAACTTCCTGGTCGATGAGCTGATTCCCGAGGTCTCGAGGACCGTCAACCTCTCGAAAGATCCCAACGATCGCGGTATTGCCGGGACGAGTACCGGCGGCGTCGGCGCGTTTGTAGCCGCCTGGAATCGTCCCGATCAATTCCGGCGCGTCATCACCTGGGTCGGAAGCTTTGGCAACTTCAGAGGCGCTGACCGCCTGCCGGGGTTGATCCGCCGGACCGAACCGAGGCCGATCCGCGTGTTCATGCAGACCGGCCGCCAGGATCTGGTGAACTATGCCGGCAGCTGGTATCTGGAGAACCCGAGAATGGCGGCGGCGCTCGAGTTCGCCGGGAACGACGTGAAGATCGAGTTAGGCGAGGACGGCCACAGCAATCGGCACGGCGCGTCCGTCCTGCCTGACACGCTGCGATGGCTGTGGCGCGACTATCCCGGACCGATTACCGTGGGCGAACCGCCGCCTGGCGGCGGGCGAGGGGCCTTTGCGGAGCTCATGCCGCGCCGCGAAGTCGTTGCGCCGCCAGGGGCCGCACCGGCGCAGGGTCGAGGCGTGGCAGCGGGGGGACGTGGCAACCCTCCGCGAGGCGCCGTTTACGGGCTAATCTTCCGCGACAAACTGTGGGAACAGGTGGGCGGCACCTACAAGTCCGTCGAAAGCCCCTCGACGAACAAGGACGGCGAGGTGTTCTTCGCCGATCCCGCAGATGACAAGATCTACAAAGCGGACGTCGCGGGCCGCGTCAGCGTGTTCAAAGAGCATTCGCACGGCGCGCGCGCGCTTCGAGTCGGCGCTGACGGACGCCTGTATGCCCTCCAGTCCTCAGCCAGACGCCTCGTGTCGTACGGCGTCTCGGGTGATGAAGCGATCGTCGCTCGCGACATCGACGCGAACGACCTGGCGCTCACCCGACGCGGCGCGCTCTACTTCGTCGATACCACGCACAAGACAGTCGGCGACATCGACGCGAACGGTCAGCGGCGGATTGTCTACAGCGGCCGCGAGATCATGAGCCCGACCGCGCTCACCCTGACGCCGGACCAGGCGATGCTGCTCGTCGGCGACGGGATGGACCGCTTCGAATGGTCGTTTCAGATCGCCGCCGACGGATCGCTCCGCAACGGCGAGCCGTTTCAGCGCGTGGAAATGCCGGAGCAAGGGCTCTTCAGCGGCGTCGCCGGGCTTGCGATGGACACGCTGGGATACATGTGGGCGACGAGCGCGATGGGGATTCAGATCTGCGAACAGCCTGGCAGGTGCACAAACATCCTGAACAAGCCGGAATTCACAGACGCGCCAATCGGCGGCATCGAATTCGGCGGACCCGGTCGCGCGTGGCTATATGTGACGCAGGGGACACGGCTGTTCAGACGGGAAACCAGGCGTCAAGGTGCGGCCCCATGGGAACCGATCAAACCGCCACAACCGGGCCTCTGATGGCGCCAAGGCTGTTCGCTGCAGTGTGGGTCCTGAGCAGCAGCCTCACCTACGCGGCTGCCGGTCGCCTGCAGCCGTCAACGCGAACGGTCGCCGAAGGCGTCTATTCCGACGCGCAGGCAAGCCGGGGCGCGGCGGCCTATGAATCGGCGTGTAGTGGCTGCCACAGCGCCGATCTCAGCGGCGGCACGGGTCCGCCGCTCAAGGAGCAGCGTTTCAACCAATCCTACGCTGGCAAGAATCTGAGAGATCTGTTCACGAAGATCGCCACGACCATGCCGCGCAATATGCCGGCCAGCCTGTCCGACGACGTGTATCTGGATATCGTCGCCCATCTACTGAATGAAAATGGATTCCGCTCCGGGACCACAGAACTGAGTGGGGACGTGCTCGACGCGATCCGCGTCGTGGACGGAAAACCGAAACCCCTGCCCGCGGTCGGCGATTTTTCATACGTCGACGTCGTGGGCTGCCTGACGACTGGCCCCCAGCACACGTGGTTGCTGACGCACGCGACGGATCCAATGTCCGCTGTTCCCTCCCCGCGGATCGATCCGGCGAGGACAACGGACACGCCGCTAGGCGTCCAGACGTTTCATTTGCTGGATGCTGCTGCGTACGGGCCCGACGCGCACGCCGGCCAGAAGATGTACGTTCGCGGTCTGCTGATCAAGCTGCAAGACGAGCAGCGAATGGTGATCAGCGTGTTCGAGTCCGTCTCACCGACATGTCAGTGATCGGCCGAGACGTTATCGGCTTCCACCCCGTAGGGCCTCGCGGCTCACATTCTGAAGTCCCGAGTATGTCTTCGAGCAGGAGGGGTCGGCAATGAGGATGAGGCGTTCAGTCATCTCGGCAGTCATCGTTGTGTTCGCGGCAGCTGGGCTCGTGACGATCAAGGCCCAGCGACCGAGCGGCGGCGCCGCGGCAGGTGTCGCACAGAATCCGGGCTCGCCGACGGCAAGCCGCGGCGGCCAGAGCGACGGCGGCGGACGCGGTGACGCACCCGCGATCGGCCCGGGAAATCTGGTGACCGGCGTCTGGGGCGCGGATGCGAAACCCGCTGACTCGCGTGGCTGGGGCTGGATGACCAAGTCGTACGCCACAAATTTCAAGCGTCCTTTCTATAACAAAGCGAAGGAGATGCTGTTTAGCGACAAGCAAGTGACCAGCTACACGATCGCCACGTTCGATCCGGAGTTTTATTGCGAGGTCCGCAAACACTACGGGTTTGTCTGGTTCGAGATGCAGCACAGCACGATGAGCTGGGACAACGTTGCGAAGATGATCGCCGCGTGTCCCGGTCCCGAGGGCGCCGCCCCGATGATCCGGATGCCGGATCAGTTTGAATCGAGCATTCAAAAGGCCACGGATATCGGCGCCATCGGTCTGATCTTTCCGACGATCCGCGACGGCAATCAGGCGCTGGAAGCAGCGAGGTACTCCCGCTTTCCGCCGTTCGGGCGCCGCAGCACCGGCGCGGGGCAGGCCGCCTCGGTCTGGTCGGGTGTGCCGGGCGGCTACCAGAACACGTTCAACGACAACATGCTCGTCGTTGTGATGATCGAAACCCTCGACGGCATCATCAACGCGGACGAGATTGCGAATACGTTTGGCGTCGACGTTGTGATCCAGGGGAACAATGATCTGGCGCGCTTCTCCGGGTGGTCCCAGACCGACCCGCGATATCAGTCACTGCTGACCGTGAGCCGGAATGCGACGCTCCACGCCGGTAAGTTCTGGGGCAATGCGGGCGCGCAATATCTTTCGGGCAATCCCCTGAGTGCGGACGTGCGCTTCGTTCAGAACGGGCCGTCGATCGATGGCTGGACACCTCCGGCCCGCGGCCGCAGCAACACCACTGAAGAACCCACAGTCGGCGGTCGTGGCCGTCGTGGAGGCGGGGCCGGCAGTCGGTAATCTAACAAGGGGGGCAGACTGTCCCATCAGACGATTCACCGACGCGATGAGCCAAGTTCCCTGACAGCGGCAGTCCTGGGCTTTGACGTCGTACGAGGACCAATCCGCCCAGAGACACGATTGAGCCGGAAGCGCTTGCCAGCGGCCTGCTGCTGCAGAATCGCGAGGTGTTGACGCAGGGCGAGAATCTGAGATTCCGGGCCCGCTTCTGATGCTGGGGCAAATCGTCGCCGAAGCGGGCAATCTGGCGCAACCGGCTACCGCAGTACCAGGCGCGCGAACGAAAGCCAGGCGGTCGTGTGCGACACAAGCAAGCGCAGCGGTTGTGAGCCGATCAACAGCACGCCGCCCCAGACATTGGCGGGATCAACGCGGCGGCGGGTGACCAGGTCATACACGACGGCAGCCACGACAAACAGGTCGGTGACCACGAAATAGGCGACGCCATTGCTCTGGATGAACGTAAGCCGCCAGCGAGCGATGGCGGCATCCAGCAAGCCGATCGTGGCGAGCATCATCAGCCGCTTGTGCGTGACGGGCCGTTGGCGATAGTAGATCGCGGCCGCCGCCAGGAGGGCGAATACCAGCATGTCGGTCAGGGGGACCGCGAGAAACGTCGAGGCGCCGAAGCTGTCCGCAACGTAGTTTCGTCGGCCCGATACGACAGCGGTGGTCGTGCCGACGATCGCGATCAGGCCGGCGAGCCACGCCCCGACAATACCGACGCGTCGATGCAGCCGGACGTGGTGATTGGCGATGAGCGCCGTCTGCACCACGAACAGCACAATCCAGCTCGTAAACAGGAAGCCGTGCAGCTGCACGAGCGGTCTCAACGCAGGCGCGCCGAAATAGGTTTTCAAATAGTAGGTTGGCGCGAAGCCGATGAACACCGTGACGACGCTCGCCAGCGACATACCGATGTAGAACGCGCGGTCAGACGACCGTCGCTTGACGGCTACGAGTGGACGATCGCCTAGCACCGGGTTCATGGCATTTTGTTGACTGTGTCGCCGATGCGAATTGTTCCACCCTGAACGACCTTCGCATGGATGCCGCGCAGGTTCAGCCTGATGCCTTCAGGCGAGTTCACGAGATCGAGGGCTTCGCGGCCAAACCTCGCAGCGAACTTTTCACAGCCGCGATGCGGCGGCGGCGTCACTTCGACAAAGGCGGACCCAATCTGTAGACGCGTACCAGGCGGAAGGTTCGACGCACTCAGATCGAGGTCCACGAAGAGTTGATCGCCGGCAATCGACCAACGGTCTTTGGCCCCCGCCAGCATAGCGATGACGCGTGCGTTCATGATCGTGAGCTGGCGGTCGACCGTTCGTCGTTTTGCTCCCACCAGTCCAGCGATCGGGTCGAGCTCCCCCTCGCTTGCCGCGGTGTGGTTGAGCGCGACCAGTTCAACGCGGCCGCGGTCAGTCGGCGATTGCCGGATGTGAGCGAGCGCAACGTCGGGCGTCATCCGTCACCGATTCTACTGCGAAAAAAACGAAGTCTTGGTGGCGGCTGGCCAAGTCTTGGCGTCGACGGCCTTTCATAGATACGTAAAACAAGGCGCCTGTCGTCGACTATTCGGAAGCGTCGTGGTCCTGCCGGTTCTCCATATCGCGTTCCACCGCTTCGGCAGCTTGTTTCCCTGCTGTTTCCCGTCGACTGAGCTCAAGGAACTTGAGATTGTCGTCTTGTCACGAGCTGGCCGTCTTGCGCCGTCAAGTTGGGCGGCCAACCTTTCCGATCAGCCGATCGACGGTTTCTTGGACACTCAAACGACCGACCGCAGCCGGTTCAGTTTCTCATTGGCGATTGTGATCGGAAGTTCCTGGACAGCTTCGATGCCGTGTTCGAGGGCCCAAGGCACTCGAATCGTAAGGAATGCAGAACCTAATGAGGCCTCGCCACCACAACT
>JBPYEE010000425.1:0-4534 GCA_051985095.1 Vicinamibacterales bacterium
TGCGTATCGAGCTCGAGATCGACCAGGCTGGCCAGATCGCGCCCGGCACCGCCGCCGCCACCCCCGCCCGATCCGAACGCCACCTCGATTTGTCGGAAGGTCGCCTCGGCACGGAGCAGATGCTGCAGCGACTTCTGCTCCTGCGGCAGGGCGTCCTGCCACTTCTGCTGCTGGAGGCTCGCGGCCGCCGGTGCCATCGCTTCCGCCGCGGCCGCCATTTCCTGCTGGAACGAGCCGAACGCCTTGTTTTCGCGCGTCAGCTCGCGGGCATCAAGCCGGCCCGCCAGTGACAGCGACTGGTTGCGCAGGGTCGTCTGGGCATCCGACAGGAAGTGCGCGCTTTCCGCCGACTGTTTCGGCGTCGACGTCCGGCTGCCTTGCTCCTTGAAGGTCGCCGCGATCATCTCCTTCTCGCGGCGTGAGATTTCCCCGGGGTCGACGCCCTGCCCGCCGCCTCCACCGCCCCCTCCGCCCGACTGCTGCGACTGCGAGAACTCGCGCTCAAACGGATCGACCTGGACAAAGGCCATGTCGCTGCGCGACTCCGCGCGCGCGTCCTTTGCGGTCGCGTACAGGCTGATCAGATCGCCCGGCACCAGCTTGAAGTCCTCGAGCGCGATGACGTTCGATCCTGAGGATTCCCGCTCGCCAGGCGCCTTGAGCATCGGAACCGTCTTCTCAGGTCCACCGTTGACCGAGTAGTGCAGATCGAGATTCTTGAGACCGAATTCGTCCTGCGCCTTGACGGCGACGGTGACCTCTTCGATCGGGGTCGCCCGGTAGTCGCCGCCGGGCCGCACAATCGCGACGTCGGGCGGGCGGGCTTTCCGCGCCTCGATCAGGAAATCCTCTGACACGCGAACCGCCTGGCCCTGCTCGAGCGCCGCCACGTGATACGCACCGTCCTTCTCGATCGGCACGGTGCCCCGATAGTGATTCTCCGCGGCGCCCGACAAACGAACCTGCGCGCCCTGATCGAGCACCAGCAGTCCGTCGGCGAGCGGCCGATCCGTCACGACGTCGAGCTCGGCACGCGTTCCCTCGATCGCACGCAAGTCGCCGCTCTCTTCGCTCGAGTCCTTGAGGCCGGTCCACGTCGGATAGTGGTACGTGACGGTGATCTGCCGGACCGACGGCAGATCGACGACGCGGATCGCGAAATGCCGCGAGCGGCGCGAACCGGCTTCGACGTAGTACTCGACGTTCTCGGGCACGCCGGTCATCACGAACTGATAGCCCGACGCCCCCATTCGCGGCTGCATCGCCACCCGCTCCCACTTCGACGCGCTCGCATAGCGCGCGTACAGCGTGACCTGCGGGTTGAGGAGGCCGGGCGCCTGCGCGGTGATCAGCTGATCGGTGTGCCGACGCACGGTCGCGTCGCCCGGACTGACCTGGAGTTCAGTCAGCCTGGCGCCGGTGGCGCCCGACCCGGTCCAGAGCACGTTGGCGGCGCCGCCGAGAAACCCCGGCTTCGCGGCAATCAGCCACACCAACGCAGCCATCGCCAGCGCGCCGGCCCCGAGCCAGGCCATCCGCGTGCCCGTGGGGACGACCGCCTCGGGCGGCACGGTGCGCGCAATGTCCAACGCGTCTGTCGCCAGGAGCTCGAGGAACGGGTCCCCGCTCTGCCTGTCGACGAACGTCTCGAGGCGCTGCTGGAATCCCGGATAGGCCTGCTCGGCGCTCCGGGCCGTCTGCTGCCGGGTCAGCCGCTTCAGCGGGATGCCGAGGGCGACAGTCGCCGTGACCACCAGCACCACAAGAAGGACAAGGCGTGCCCCGAACAACGCGCCGCTGGCGAAGGCGAATGCGCTCAGGGCGAGGGCGAGAATGAGTGTCGCGGCCAGCGCGGCACCCATGATGAAGGCCGCGCCGCGCGAGAGCATGTCGAACCGCAGGCGCCGCTTGAGGTCAGAAACGTACGCGTCGAGTTCTTGTCGCGCGCTCATCGGCCCTCGCAATTTAGGAGTCGTCGTCGCGCCGAATGCCAAGATGGCGGGCCGCCAGCCACGATTCCGCCAGGGCTGCCAGCAGGGCCACCAGCATTATGTACCACCACAGGCCGATCGGCTCGTCTTGCGGTGTGACGCCTCCGGCCAGCGCGACGGCGACGCCGGGCGCGTCACGTTTCCCGTGCCACAGGGCCATTACCTCGTCCGGCACGACGTCGAGGTCGGATTCGCGCCGATCGGGATTGACGCCCACCACGTCCTGGCGGCCGTTCGCCAGTCGGACCTCATAGAACCCTGCCCTCGACAGCCGCAGCGAGGCGGCCGTCGCGGCCTCGGTCAACGACAGCGGTCGGCGCCCGTCGGGATCGACCACTTCGACGCCGGGGGACGTGCCGGTCTCCGATTGGGCGGCGGTGCGCAGGTCAAGGAAGGCATCGACGGTGCGCGCACTCGCCGGCCGTTCGGCACCCGACAGATAGCGGGCGGTCTGCTCGACAAAGGCGACAAACGCCGGATGGAGCGGAAAATCATTCGTGAGGTTGTCGAACCCCGACGTAAAGAGCAGCACACGCCCCTCGCCGATCTTCCGATCGATCAGCAGCGGTGTCCGGTCGGTCAGACGCGCGACGACCCGGGCGTCGCCGGGATCGACGTCGACGACGTAGAAGAACCTGACGCCGGGCAGGCTCGCGACCTTACCGATGGACGCATGGGAGGAGTCCGTCTCACCGACCGCCAGAAACCGATCGCCGGATGACTCGCGGGCGTAGTCGCGGGCGCGGCGAATCGTCGCGCCGGTAATCGGGATCCGGCTGCGTCCGGCGGCGGAGGCGCCAAGCGCGATGAAGACGCTTCCGCCGCGCGTGACGTACCCGGTGAGCGCACTCTCGAACGCGGACGGCAGTCCGGAGAGATTCGACAGCACGACGAAGCCGTACTTCGACAACGGCAGCGCGAGCGCCTGTTCGACCGTTACCGACTCGAACGTGAACGCCGACTGGCCGGCCGACGCCAGCGCGTCGCCGAAATACCGGGGCGACCGCGTGTCGGTCGCCGCGTGCACGAACAGGACCGGCCGCGGATCGGATCGCTCCACGGCGAAGACGTACCCATCGTCGTTCGGAAAGGCATCGGCGGAATCGATCCGGACCTCACACCGACTGAAGCCGTAGGCGACGTCGAGCGAGGTGAACTCCACCGTGGCCCGCCCGTTGGCCGGCACGGCGACGGGCCGGGTCGCGGCCGTCTTGCCGTTGATGAGCAGCGAGACGGTTCGCGTAGCGGCGGGCGTGCCGTAACCGGTGATGACCGCCTGCACATGCGCCGGCGTCGCCGCGCGCGGCGACCCCCAGAGCTGGCCGGGGGCGGTCACGCTCTCGACGGTCCAGTTCGGCGTCGCCGATTTCGCGACCGGGTGCGGGACGAGCGTGATGGCGTCGGAGAACGTCATCTCCGCGAAGGTCGCCGGCATGCTCGATCGTTGCATGTCGCTGAACAGGTGCAGCTCGAGAGAGGCGTGAGCCTCGTCGCTCATCAGCCGCGCCGCCCGCGCGAGCTCGGCGAAACTGCTGCGCGAATCGCCCGCCGCGACGCTCTCGATGGCGGCCCGCGCGGCCGCGGCGTCGCGCGTCGGCGGCGTCAGGGCGTGCAACTGGGTGTCGAGCGCCAGGACCTGCACCGGGTCCGCCGATCGCCCGTCGGCCAGCGTGCGGAGCGCTTCGCGCTTGGCGTCGCTCATGCGCGTCCCCGCGCGCATACTGAACGAGTCGTCCAACACGATCAGGCGCAGCCGCCCGCTCGGGACGCGCGGCACCGGGCGCCGGACGAACGGATTGGCGAAGGCCAGCGCCAGGAGGGCCAGGAGGAGCATCCGGAGCGACAGCAGCGCCAGATACCGCAGCCGGCGATGACGGATCGAGCTCTGCGTCCGCGGCTCGAAGAACATGAGCGAGCTGAACGGACGCGGCGTGGTTGTCCGGCGCCGCAGCAGGTGCAGGTAGATGGGCAGCGCAACGGCCGCCGCACCCGCCAGGAACCAGGGAGCCAGAAATCCCATTCACGCCTCGCGCAGGGCCGTCATCGTCAGTTCCGCTTGTGCCGCAGCATCAGGTACTCGCGCAGGACGGCGTCGAGCGGCCGATCGGTCGGCAGCAGAAAGTAGTCGAGGCCGGCGCCACGGCTGCGCGTCCGCAGGTCGGCCAGATGGGCGGCCATTTTTCCGCGATACTCCCGCTGCGCGTAGTCCGGAGTGACTTCCATCTGCTGGTTGGTCTCGAGATCCACGAGGACGGCCGCATCGGAGAACCGTGGCGCGAGCTCTTGCGGGTCGAGCACCTGAAACAGGATCACCTCGTTGCCGCGGTACCGCAGCGGCTCGACGGTGCGAACGATGCGCTCGGGCTCCTCGTAAAAGTCCGAGAGGATGACCACGAGGCCGCGGCGCTTCAGAAACGACTGGAAGTGCTCCATCGGCTTGGTGAAGTCGGTCCGCGCGCGGGGTTCAGCCAGGTCGAGCGCGCTCATGAGGCGCGCGAGCTGCCCCTGGCGCGTCGACGGCCGCACGTAGTTGCGGACCTCGT
>JBPYEE010000426.1:0-8262 GCA_051985095.1 Vicinamibacterales bacterium
AAATAGAGCGCGTGATTATCGGCGGGCGAGAAGACGAGCGGGTTCGTCCAGGTGTGCCGCGCCGGCGACGGCAGGTTCACTTCAGGGGTGACGTTGTCGATCTTGCCCGTCTCGACGTTGCAGCGAGTGACGGTGCCGCCGAACACGATCCTCGGATCCAACGGATCGGGCGCCGTATAGCCGCTTTCGCCGCCCGCGCAGAGCGGCTCCCAATCGCGCATGGTAATCGTCGCGAAGCGCCCGCGCGAGCGCACCCGGACGGCGCCGCTGTCCTGCTGCGCCGCGGTGATCCAGTAGGGAAATGCCGCGTCGGTTGCGACGTGATACAGCTGTGCGGTCGGCTGATTCAGCCAGGAGCTCCAGGTTGGATGCTCCTGCAGGCCGTCGACGCTGATGACCGCCCCCTGATCACCGCCGAGGATCATCCGATTCGAATCGTCCGGCGAAATCCAGAGCTGATGGTAGTCGTCACCCCCCGGCGACCCCTTGAACGGTTCGCCGAAGGTCCGGCCGCCATCGCGCGAGCGATACACCCCGGTATTCGAGATGTACACGAGATCGGCATTTCTCGGGTCGGCGACGACCTTTCCGAAATACCAGCCGCGTCCCCAAATCCGCGGGTCGCCGGAGGTTTTCGTCCACGACGCGCCGCTGTCGTCGGAGCGGAACAGGCCGCCCTCCTTGGCGTCAACGATCGCGTAGACGCGATTGGGGCGCGCCGCGGAGATCGCGAGGCCGATGCGCCCGACGCCGGCGGTGGGCAGCCCGGCCGTCAGCGGCTGCCAGCTGTCGCCGCCGTCGGTCGACTTGAAGATGGCGCTGCCGGGCCCGTTGGCGGCGGGATACACGCTCCACGGCGGCCGCCGGGTGTTCCAGAGCGCCGCATAGATCGTGCGCGGATTGGCGGGGTCGATCACAAGGTCGACCGCGCCGATGTCGTTGCTCTTGAACAAGACCTTCTGCCACGTCGTCCCGCCGTCGCGGGATCGGTAAACGCCGCGATCCGGATTCGCGCCGTAGGGGTGGCCGAGCGCCGCCACGTACACCAGATTCGGATCGCGCGCATCGACCAGGATCCGCGCGATCTGCCGGGTGGCGTCGAGTCCAAGATGCCGCCACGTCTGGCCGGCATCGGTCGATTTGTAGATGCCATTCCCGTACGAGATCTGCGATCGCATGTCGGATTCGCCGGTCCCGACGTACACGATGTTGGGATTGGAGGACGCGACCGCAACGGCGCCGATCGAGGCGACGGGCTGCGCATCGAAGATCGGCTTCCACGTGCGTCCCGCGGTCGTCGTTTTCCAGACGCCGCCGCCCACCGACCCCATATAGAACGTGTCGAGCTGTCCCGGGACGCCGGTGACTCCGTTCACGCGCCCGCCGCGGAAGGGACCGATCAGCCGCCACCGCAGGCCGGCGTAGAGGCCCGGATCGATACGGGTCTGCTGTGCGGCGAGCGGCGAAAGCGCGGCGGCGAGCAGGGCGAGGAGCAGCAATCGCTTTGTCATCATGAGCAGCTCGATCCGCGCTTATCGACCCTGCGCGGTTTGAATCGCGGCGAACAGCGACTTTTTCGTCGGCTCCGACGCAATGAACAGGTTCTCCGGCGGTTTGGTGACGTAGCGCAGCATGTCGGCGTAGATGACGTCGGCCTGGTAGAGGTTCAGGCCGAGGCCCGCCAGATACTGGAGACGCAGGTTCCGGTCGTGGTTGATCTGCGCATCGCGCAGCCACGGCGCAAGGTCGTTCTTCATCCCGGCATAGGTGGAAAACAGATCGACGGCCGAGCTCATGCCGATCTGCCGAAGGGAATGGGCCACCGGCTCGTACTCGGGCCGCTTCAACCGCTGATCGATGGCGTCGACGTCGATGCGCGTCGGATCTCTGGGCCCGAGCAGCACCAGATCATATCCCTTCCCCTCGCTCGTGTTGCCCCACACGACCCCGTTCGGAAACGCGTCGAGGAACGTCGCGATCTCGCTCTTGACCGCTTCGGTATTGCTCTCGTAGAGCTGCACGAACAGCGTCATCACGCCGCCGGGTCGCAGGTGGCTCTTCGCCATCTCGAAGAATTCTTTCGTATAGAGCATCGCCGCGCCCTTCACCCACGGATCGAGCGGATCGGAGGTGATCGCATCAAATGTCTCCCCCGTCGTCTCCACGAAATGCCGTGCGTCGTCGATGCGTACTTCGACTTTGGGATTGCGAACCACGTCGAAGTTGTGCTCGGAAAAGTAGGTCGACACCACGCGCGGAACGAGCGGCTCGATTTCGGCGATGATTTCGTGCTCGACCGCCGGATCGACCGATACGGCGCCGGCGGTCACGCCAGCGCCGCAGCCGATCACCAGGACGCGCGTCGGATGCGCGGGAATCAACGTCGTCATGTGGCCGAGCATCCGCTGCAGCCGCATGTCTTGCGGCTCGCTCGACGCCTGCACTTTCCCGGCGTTGTGATAGTTGCGGACGCCGTTGGACAGCTCGGACACCGCCACCGTCGCGTTCAGTCCTTCGCCGACGTAGATGACATCGGCCTGGCCAACGCGGGTCGCCGCGTACCGGCCGTACGCGACGAGCAGCCCCGGCAGTTGACGAACGCTTCTCGCGAGCAGGCCGGCGGAAATCATCGCCACCGCGAGGATCACGGTGCCGACGAGACTCCATGATCGCGGCGGGGCGGCAGCCGGTGTCCGCTGGCCAGCAGCGACCGGGCCGCTGGCGAGCGCCGGTTCGAGCATCAGCAGCGCCGACAGCGCCGACGCGATGATGACCACCTGTTGGGAGTGGGAGCTGCCAATCCAGGGAATCAGGATGAAGCTCGTGACGAGCGAGCCAATGATCGCTCCGACCGTGTTCGCGGCGTAGACACCACCCGCGAGGCGCGCCGCATCGTGATCGGTCGTGGCGACGCCGGCGAGCGCGAGCGGAAAACTGGCGCCCCACAGGATCGCCCCCGGCAGGACGACCCACAGGCACCGTACCAAATCCAGCTGAAACGTGTACCACGGCGAGGTCGAGATCGACGGGTTGATCGGCCAGTAGGTCAATGAATCGGTCAGCTGATAGGCTGCCCACGCGACGGCGGCGCACAGCAGCAGCTGGCACCAGCCGAGCGCGCGGCGCGCCTCGGCCGGTTCGCGCGGGACCATCGACACGACGGTGCTGCCGATGCCGAGGCCGATGAGAAACACGGCGAGGATCAGCGCGAAGGTGTAGACCGTGGCGCCGAAGTGCAGCGACAGCAGGCGGGTCCAGATGACTTCGCACGCAAGCGCCGTGAGGCCCGAGATCGCGATGGTGAGGTAGACGCTCCACCGCGCCGTCGATCGCGCCGGCTCCGGCGGCACGTGATCGGCCGGAATGCTCACGTCGTACGCCGCGTCACCGGACACCAGATACGCGATCGCCGCCACGCTGAAGTTGATGGCAACGGCGGTGAACGTCGCGACGTTGACGTCGTAGACGCGCAGCAGGTAGAACCCGGCCGCGAGACTGCCGACCACGCCGCCCACGATGTTGCCGCCGTAGAAAAACCCGAGCCAGGCGACGCCTTCCGGCGTCGCTTTCACCCACCGCGAGATCGCCGGCAAGGTCGCGCCCATCAGGATCGTCGGCGGCACGAGGCAGACGCCGGCGACGATCGCGCGCACGAAGATGCTCGCCATGCCGCCGCCCGCCCAGGCCGTGTAGAGCCCGCCGACGAGCGGCATCCCGAACAGGATCAGCAGACCCAACACGCCGATGCCCGCCTCGAGCGAGGCATAGACCCGCAGCGGATGCTGCCGCGCCGGGACGGCGCCGGGCAGCAGCAGACTGCCGAGGCACATCCCGCCCATGAACGTGCCGAGGAGGATGCCCAGAGAGATCGAGGAAGACCCGATGACCAGCTGCAGGAGCTGGAACCAGACGATTTCGTAAATGAGCGCGGCGCAGCCGCTCCCGACGAAGAGGAGAACTAGCGCAGGAAGATACCGCCGTGAAGTCATCAATCGCTGTCCTTCAAGAGGGGAAAACGCGATGCTATCACGGCGCGCTGCCAGCTATCAGCCACCAGCGCCCGCTCGCCTGATGGCCGATAACTGATGCGCTAGCCGATGACAAATTGCGGATTGCTGATGCTGGCGGAGCGGTTATTTGACGTGTTTGTTCACGAGCTTCGTCATCTCGAACATGTTGACTTGCGCTTTGCCGCCGAATATCGCTTTCAGCGTGTCGTCGGACTTGATCATCCGCTTGTTCTTCGCGTCCTGCAGCTTGTTCTTCTTGATGTACGCCCAGAGCTTCTTGGTCAGCTCGGTCCGGGGGAGGGGCTTCGAGCCGACGACCTCAGACAGCGCGGCGTCCGGCGTCACCGGGCGCATGAAGGCCGCGTTGGGTTTCCGTTTGCTCGTCGCTTTCTTCGCCATGTCGTCTCCTCTGAAAGGTTCAAGGGCTCAAGAGGCTCAGGGGTTCAAGAGGTTCAGCCCTGAACGTCTGAACCCTCAACCGCTGCCCTATTATGAAGGGTTTCCCGGTGAAGTACTAGAGGAAAAGCGGTCGATTCGGCCCCTGCGCCCGGCGTTCGCGAGCCGTGCATCCGGGCGTCATCCGACCGGCGTTGGTCGATACCCGGCGTGATCGGTGACACGGCCGAGGGCGCCGTGGGCGAGCGCGCGCCGCACGCGATCAGGCAACGGCATCTTTCGCATCGTCTCGGCGTCGACCAGCACGTACACGGTCTCGATGGCCGCAATGACCGCGTCGGCGCCGGCGACCCGGAATTCCGTGGCCATGGTGAATGACGTGTCGCCGAGGCGCGTGGCCCCGATCGACAGCTCGAGGACGTGGTCGAAGCGCGCCGGGGCCCGCCATTCGACTGTCTGTTTGACAAGCTGGAAGTCCAGGGGGCCGTCCACGAATTCGTCGCGGAGCCCCGCCGCGCGGAGAAACTCGGTCATGCCGGCGTCAACGTATTCGCTGTACCGCGAGTTGAACACGACCTTCTGGGCGTCGACCTCCCCGTACCGGACGCGCAGAAAGTAGCGGAACGCGTCAGTGACGGCCATTGACCCAGTCCGCCAGCGTCTTCCACTCTGGATCGTTCTGCGACTCCCAGTGCTTGCCGCCGGGATGGAATTCGGTGCCCCCCGCGTCGTGCGACAGCGGCATCAGGAGCAGCCGGCTGCCGGCCGGATCGCCGGCCCGGATGAACCGCTTGGCCATCTCGAAGTTCTTCTGCGACTGCTCCTCGGTCCACGCCGCCTGTCCTTTCGGCAGCGGCTGCAGTCGAAAGGCGGTACCGGTCGAATGGCACGTGACGCAGCGCGCGTGGCCCGGCCGCTTCTCGAGCAACAGCGGCTCGACCTTCGCCTTGAAGACCTGGTAATCGACATCCGCACTGGCCTGGAACCCGGCGAGGAAAAAGATGATGAACCACATGGCGCGCGTAGTTTAAAGTGTGTCGCGATGAAGACCAAGCTTTTCGGCGTCGCCGTCGCCGCCTGCAGCCTGAGCGCACTTTCCGGCGCTGCGACGGTCCGCATCGTGCAGACCAATTCGGCGGGCGACAGCGTGATGCTGATCGATCCGGCGACCAACCGGGTCGTGGGCGAGATCGCCGGCATCGAGGTCAACCACGGCGCGGCGCCGTCCCCCGACGGCCGGCGGCTGTACATCACCGACGAAGCGGAATCGACGCTCGATGTCGCTGATCTCACCACGCTGAAGGTGATCAAACGGATCCCGCTGACCAATCATCCGAACAACGTCGCCGTCAGCAAAGACGGGAGGCGCGTCTACGCGGCGATCGTCGCCGGGGCCGGTGCGGTTGATGTCATCGACACCGCGACGCTCACGCGCGTGAACAGCATCCGGACCGAAGGGGGGATTCACAACGTCTACGTGACGCCTGACGGCCGGTTCGTCGTCGCCGGCTCCATTCCCGGACGCAAGATCAGCGTGATCGATCAGAAGAGCGAGCAGATTCTGTGGACGGTGCCGACGCGGGACGGGGTGCGCCCGATGGCATTCGAGACGAATCCCGACGGATCGACGAAGCGGATCTTTGCGCAGCTGTCGAACTTCAACGGGTTCATCACGATCGACTTCTCGACGCATGCGGTCGCCGGCGAGGTCAAGCTGCCGGAGGTGGCGCCCGCCGAGCGCGTCACTGAAGGGCTGCAGGGTTCGCCGGCGCACGGCCTGGCCGTCACGCCAGACGGCCGGACGCTGTGCGTGCTCAGCAAGATGAACACCCGGATCTATTTCTACACCCTGCCCGACCTCTCGCTGGCCGGTGAATCGAAAGTCGGCCACCACCCTGACTGGGTGACGCTGACGCCCGACGGCAAACGCGCCTACGTCGCCAACGCGGGATCCAATTCGGTATCGGTCATCGATATCGCGACGCACCGGGCGCTCGCGCAGATTCCGGTGGGCCAGGTGCCGAAGCGAAATTCGACGGCGGTTTTGCCGTAGCGTACCGCGTCGGCCGTGGCCGTCTAGCTCTCGACCTTGAGCGAGGGATGTTTGAGGTGAAATCCGGCGCGCTCCTGATAGGCGCGGGCCACGGCGAGAATCTGCGCTTCGTTGTACAGCCGGCCAAGAAACGTGATGCTGGTCGGATGTCCGTCGGCGGTGAAGCCGTTCGGCACTGACACGGCCGGATACCCGCACAGATTCGCGACCGTGAAGTGATCGCGGATTGGACTCGGCGGCGGCGGTGCCGCGTCAGCCCCCCCGGCCCGTCCTCCCCCGCCGCCCCGTCCCGCGGCGCCGCCCCGCATATTGATGTACGGCGCCACGTAGGCGTCATACTTGCCCACCACGTCGGCGAACTGGCGCATGATCATCGCGCGCACCCGCTGGCTCTGAAGGTACTCGACGGCCGGCACGAGCCGGCTCGTACGCATGCCGTTGCCGCGCCCCTGGTTGGTCAGCGTCTTGTCGCGGCCGGTCCGGATCAATTCGTCGAACGATGCGCCCGATTCGGCGCCCAGAATCCCACCGGTGAGGGTCGTCGGCATCGTCGGCACCTCGAATGATTCGAGCGACAGGCCGAGTGCCCGCAGCGTATCGAGCGTCTGCCGATCGTTTGTCTTCCAGTCGGCGTCGCGGTTGACTTCGTCAAACGCCGGCGCGACGTATCCGATCCGCAGCCGGCGGATGTCGATGTCCGCGTCGTAGTTGAACGGCAGGTCGATGACGCTCAGGTCCTGCTCGTCGGGCCGGGCGATGGCGTGAAACACGACGGCGCAGTCTTCGACCGTGCGGCAGAGCGGCCCCAGCCGGTCCTGGGTCCATGACAGCGTCATGGCGCCGTAGCGGCTCACGCGACCGAACGTCGGCCGCAAACCGGTGACCCCGCAGATGGTCGACGGACTCAGGATCGATCCACTCGTCTCGGTGCCGATGGCGAAGGCGACGCAGCCCGCGGCGGTGGCGCTTGCCGGACCGGCCGACGATCCGCTCGACCCTTCTTTCGGATCCCAGGGGTTGTTGGTTCGTCCACCGAACCATTGATCCCCGCTCGCCAGCTCACCCGTCGCCAACTTCGCGAGCAGGACGGCGCCTGATTCGCGCAACAGCCGCGCGACGGTCGCCTCGACGTCGATGACCTGTCCCTTGTAGGCCCCCGATCCCCACTGCGTGGGATAGCCGGGCACGGCAATGATGTCTTTGCAGCCCCAGGGCATCCCGTGCAGCGGACCGCGGTAGCGACCCGCCGCGATCTCGCGATCGGCCTGGCGGGCCTGTTCGAGCGCCAGATCGTCGGTGAACGTGACGACGAAGTTGAGGCTCGGGTTGAAGCGGTGCAGCCGATCGAGATACATCCGCGTCAGGTCGACCGAAGTGACCTGACGCGTTTTGATCAGCTGCGCGAGATCGGTGAGCGGCCAGAAGGCGACCGCCTCGAGATCCGCCGGGCGCTTCACGCTTCGACCGGCGCCCCCGCGAAACGGCCGGGCGACGCGATCGAGCTTCGTCCCGGGCACCAGCGGACTGTAGTACAGCGGCGGCGCCAGATTCGGATCGAAGCGGATCGCGTGCAGCTCGCCGTATCGGGCGAGATTCTGATTGACGCCGTTCAGGATCGCCTCGCGCTGCGCACTGTCGAACTCGAGGCCCGCAACCGCGAGCGCCTGCTCCAGCATCGCCGGCGTGACCTTCGTCGCGCGCCCGGCCTCCAGCTGCCCCCACAGGACGCCGGGCAGCAGCGTCGACGAGAGACCGACGCTCGAGAAATATCCGATGAACTGGCGACGGGACTGATCGCGGTCG
>JBPYEE010000427.1:0-2624 GCA_051985095.1 Vicinamibacterales bacterium
CGCAGGGGATTGCGCGGGCTGACGGGCGTCTATCGGATTGGGGCCGAAGGCTGGATGTTTCACGTCGAGCTGCGTGGTGCGACGCTCTACGGCGGTCGCGACCCGGCGAAGCTGCGGCCGTTCATACCGCTGACGCCGACCGCCTTCGTGCTCCGCGGCAGTTTGGGCGAATGGCTCTTCGTCGTCGCCGCGGATGGACGCGCCAGCCGGATCGTCGAGTTCCGAAAATTCGAGCCGCTGGTCTGGACTCGAGTCGGCCCGGAGCCCGGGAGGGTGCAATGAATGGGGCGCAGCGATCCGACACCACGGTCGTTCTTCCTCGCCTGGCTGGTCGCCGGTACGCTGGACATCACGGCGGCCGTCACGTACTACCCGCTCACGGCCAGCGTTCGCGCCGAGCGGATCTTGCAAGGCATCGCCAGCGGCCTGCTCGGTACGGGGGCGTTTGACGGCTCCGCGGGTACCCGTATTGTCCCACGTTAGGATCCGCGAACCGCCGGACGGGTTCGTCGGTCTGTGATATAAGCTGCAGCCCGTGATCGACCTGTCGGTCCTTCGGTTGCTGCTCCTGACCATCACCGGTTGGCTCGATCGCCGGGAACGGGAGGCGCTCGCCTATCTGATCGAAGAGAATCGCCTCCTCCGGCGGCAGCTCCGTGGAGGACGGCTGCGGTTTACTGACGCTGACCGACGGCGACTCGCCATGCGCGCCCACAGGCTCGGCCGCACAGCGTAGCGTGACTTGGCGACCGTCGTCACGCCCGACACGCTGCTGCGCTGGCACCGGCAGCTGGTGGCGCGCAAGTGGACGTATCCGAGCCGGCGAACCGGCCGTCGCGGTGTCCTTACCGAAATCCGACAACTCGTGGTGCGCATGGCCGACGAAAACCCGACGTGGGGTTACACGCGGATTCAGGGCGCCTTGATCAACCTCACGCACCAGGTCGGCCGATCAACGATCGCGCGCATCTTGAAGGCCCACGGTCTGTCACCCGCGCCGAAGCGCCCAACATCGTGGCACACGTTTCTGCGAGCGCATTGGGGCGCGATCGTCGGGGCAGATTTCTTTACGACTGAGGTGTGGACGTGGCGAGGGCTCGTGACGTTCTACACGGTGTTCGTCAGTGATCTCGCAACTCGCCGCGTGCAGGTGCTCGGAACCACACCCCATCCAGACGAAGCGTTTATGCGCCACGTTGTCCGGACGCTCACGATGGCGGATGCGAACCTCTGTCGCGTCTTGATCTGCGACCGAGATGTGAAATCGAGCGTGGCCGCGCGAGAACGGCTCGAGGAGGCTGGAATTCGCGTCGTGCAAACGCCGTATGTGGCGCCAAGCGCGAATGCGTACGCGGAGCGGTTCGTGCGGTCAGTGAAGGAAGAATGTCTTGACCGGATCATTCCGATCGGGGAAGGTCACGTCCGACGCGCAGTGTCGGAGTTTGTCGCACACTACCGTCGTGAGAGGAATCATCAAGGTCTGGACAACGCCCTGATCGAGGGCGCAGTCGTGAACGGTGCCGGCCGAGTACACCGCCAGTCACGGCTCGGAGGACTGCTCAACTTCTACGGACGCGCAGCGTGATCAATTCCCTTACCGCCTCGGTTGAGCAATGGGACAGAACGCCTTTCCCTGCAAAGTGTGCCCAGCTCATCTGTCTCAGTTCAAGGGTTCAGTCCACCTCCCTTTGGGTCATCTCTCGTCACTGTGGTGCGGATGTCACGCGATTGGAGCGGCGAAATCCTTGAGAGCCGGCCAAAATCCCGGTCGCGATGGAGGACCGTTAGACCATGCCGCAACGCACACGCCGCAATCAGGCAATCAACGCTTGATCGCACTGTCAATCCTGCGTGTCGCCCCCGGCGGTATAAGGCGATCGCTTCATCGAACACCACGGCATCAAGAGGTGACTCAACGACGGGCAATGCGTACATCGATTCACGAGCGAGCTGAAACGCGCGTTCGTCGCGGAAACCCTGCAGCACTTCCTGGATCACGGGCAAACAGGTAACAACCTCTTCCAGATCTGCTATGGATTCCAGATGAAATGAGGTTCCTCGTCGGAACACCTCGACCCAAACCGACGTGTCAACGAGCACCACGACTGGCCAATCTCTGACGCTTGGGCACGCGTCGATCGTCGCGCATGCTCGACAAATCACCCTCCCACAGACCGGACCCGGCTAACTCGAGAATCCGACGCGCCTTGATTCGCCGAACAAAATCTTCAAGAGCACGTTCGACCGCGCGGGAATATGTTCGCTCACCGCTCAGCTTGACGGCTTCCTCCAGCAGTTCATCACGAATCACAAGATTTGTACGTTTCATACACATTTAGTGTATTCGGCTAAAAGGTCGATGTCAAAGACCTGTCCAAAGCTGCCTGCACGGACATTCTGCATTTTGCGCGCGAGTTGTAGCGTCGATCGCGTAGTGTCCGGTTATTCGATCGACAGCCGGTTTTTCGGCTGATCTGCTACCCTGCGCCTCATGCCTCCTCTGTCCCACCCGCTCCGGTTCCTCGTTGTCGCCCTCGCCGGCCGGATCAACCAGCAGCAGCGTGAGGTGATCAATTATCTCCAGACTGAGAACCGCGTGCTCCGCGAGCAACTCGGCACGAGCC
>JBPYEE010000428.1:0-3497 GCA_051985095.1 Vicinamibacterales bacterium
CCGTGGCGCGCGCCGGCATCGACCCGGCGGTGAAGTACGGCCGATAGGCGGCGTTCATCGCCTGGAACGTCGTGTCGTCGGTCAAGTACACCCGGGCGCTGACGACGTCGGCGGCGGTCATCCCCCCCTCCTTCAGGATGGCGGCCGCGTTGTCGAGGATGGTCTTGGTCTGGGTCGTGACGTCGCCCTTGACCGTCGTATTGTCCTTGCCGTTGCGGCTGACGAGCCCCGACAGAAAGAGGGTATTCCCGCTGCGGATCCCGTAGTTATAAGGCGCCGGGGAGCGCATCCAGCCGCTCGGATGCACCACCGCGCGCGGTCCGCCGTTCGCCACGGCGACGACGGCAATTTCAACCAGGCCGTCGGGATTGGCGAGCGGCTGGGTGACGACGACGGTCGTCCGCGCCGGCGGATCTTTGGGGAAAAACGTCGCGTAGACGTCGTTCATCGCGGCGAAGTCGCTCGCGTTGCGCAGGTACACCATGGTGCTGACGGTGTTGGCGAGGCTCGATCCGGCCTGCTTCAAGGTGGCATCGATATTCTGAAGCGTCTGCTTCGTCTGCCCTTTGATGTCGCCCTTGGTGGTCGCATCGGCGCCGATCGTTCCGGCGATGTAAATGAACCCGCCAGCCTTCGCCGCGGCGCTGAATGGGCGGGTTGCGTCGGCGCCGTATAGCTGGCGACCCGACTGCGCGAACGTCATCGAGACTGCACCAAAGAACACTGCCAGAGCGACCATTGAACGCATAAACCTCTCCACATCAGACCGACACGCGTGGCGCGTCATTGTATCTTAAGAAGGATGATTGAGCGGCGGCGGTCGAAGATCCACGGCTGGGGGGTCTACACGACAACCACCATTGCGAAGAACACGCGGATTATCAATTACGCGGGCGAGAAGATCTCGAACCAGGAAAGCCTCAGGCGCGAGGGTCGGTACATCAAGCGCGGGCACATCTGGTGCTTCAAGCTGACCAACCGCACCGTGATCGATGCCGGCGTCGGCGGAAACCTGGCGCGCTACATCAACCACTCCTGCCGCCCGAACTGCTACGTGCACATCGTCGACGGAGTGATCTGGATTCGCGCCTCCCGCAGGATTCGCCGGGGCGAGGAGCTGACCTACAACTACAACACCGACGGCGACGGGCTGATCAAGTGTCGCTGCCGCCCCGGCTGTCAGGGCTTGTTGTGACGGTGCTGTACCTGCACGGCTTCGCCTCGTCGCCGCAGTCGACCAAGGCCGGGTGGCTTGCGGACCAGCTGCGCGCCCACGGCCTCGAATTGCACTGTCCCGATTTCAACGCGCCCGACTTCGCGACGCTGACTCTGACACGCATGATCGACCAGGTTGACCAGGCGACCACGCGAGCCGGAGAGCCCATCGTGCTGATCGGATCGAGCCTCGGCGGCACGGTTGCCGTCCTGGCCGCCGCCCGGTTCCCCGAGCGAATCGACCGGCTCGTCCTGCTGGCGCCGGCGGTGATGTTCGCCAAACCCGGCCATCACCTGCTGCCGCCCGAGCGCATCGAGGAGTGGGCGCGGCGCGGCGAGCTGCCGTTTTATCACTACGGCGAGCAGGTGGAGCGGCCGCTGCAGTACTCGTTTTACGTCGACAGTCTGCAGTACAACGCCTTCGACGCCGCGTTCCCGCAGCCGACCCTGATCTTCCAGGGGCTGCGCGACGCGTCGGTCGATCACCGGACGGTCGAGCGGTTCGCGCGCGAGCGGCCGAACGTCACCCTCTCGCTGCTCGACGACGACCACCAGCTGATTGCGAGTCTGCCGACCATCTGGTGCGCGACGCGCGACTTCCTCGGACTGGACGCATGAAACGACGGACCTTCTGCGGCGGGTTGCTGGCCGGGGGGCTCGCCCGCCTGAGACCGCTGAACGTCGGCCTGAGTGCGCAGAACGTGGACCGGCGCACGGCGAACGTGGAGCTGCGCGTCGGATTCCTGCGCCCGGAGGGCGGCTATTGGGTGGAAACCCTGCCGCTCGAGGCCTACGTCGCTCGAGTGCTGGCGGGCGAGTCCCTCCGCGGCAGTCTGCCGGCGGCCCTCGATGCGCTGGCGATCACGGTCCGGACGGTCGCGCTCGCAAACCGCGGCCGCCATCGCGCCGACGGGTTCGACCTCTGCGACCAGACCCACTGCCAGGTGCTGCGCGCCGCCACGCTGGCGACGGAACGGGCGGCTCGCGCGACCGCGTCACGCCTGCTGCTGCGCGGCGCCCTGCCGGCGACGGTGTACTTCTCGGCGTCGTGCGGCGGCCACACGGAACTGCCGTCCGCGGTCTGGCCCGGGGCCGAGGATCCGCCCTATATGCCGTCACGACCCGACGCGGCCTGCGAAGGCGCGCCGGCGTGGACGGCCGACCTCCGCGAGGTCGACCTGTTGCGGGCGCTGTGGACGGCGGGCTATCGCGGCCCCCGGCTGCGCGAACTCCGGATTGCGGCGCGCAACGCCTCCGGGCGCGCAGCGCGCCTGCACCTGGACGGCTTGCAGCCGGACGACATCACCGGCCAGGACCTGCGACTGGCGGTCGGCCGTACCCTCGGCTGGCAGTACCTCAAGTCGACGGCGTTCGTGCTAGGTCGCGACCGCGACACCTACCGATTCAACGGCCACGGGTCGGGCCATGGCGTCGGCCTGTGCGTGGTGGGATCCGCGCGGCTGGCGGAACACGGCGAATCCGCCGAGCGGATCCTCGCGCACTATTTTCCAGGTCTTCAGGTGTCAGCGTAGCTGCTACTTGGGCTCTTTGACTTCGGGGATCGCGTAGGTGCGTTTCAACGCGGTCTGGTACTCCCCGAACAGTCCTTTGATACCATCGAACTCTTTCTTCACGGCTGCGCGGAACTCGGCGTGCGTGGCGAAATCGAACAGCAGCGCCGTCATCGTTTCGGCGTCGATGGTAAAGCCGCGGTGGCCAATGTCCTTGAGATTGTCCGCATCCATTTCGTACGTGTGATTCGGTGCCGATGAGGACTGCGCCGTGATGCTCGCGCCGGGAATGTCGCGCGAGACGCTGCCAGTCTCCTCGAAGCCCTGCGGTTTGCCCGGCTCCGGTTGGACGTTGGACGCCCCGAACTTCGTCATGTACGCGAAGCCGAGTTCCGACAGGGTCGCTTCGCTGATCCCGTCGCGATCCCGGCCGTAATGGTCAATCTTCACCTTCGTGCCGGTGGCGAGCGCGGCGGCTTTTGCGGCGTTGTCGACAAACTCGGTGACCTGCGCGAGGTATACCTCGTCGGGGTACCGGATGTAAAAGTCGGCGGAGGTGCGGTCGGGCGTGACGTTGGGCGCCGCGCCGCCCTCCGTGATGATGCCCTGGATGCGCGCTTCGGGCCGGATGCTGCTGCGCACCGCATCGATGTTATTGAACAGATGAATGACCGCCTCGAGCGCGTTGCGCCCGTTCCACGACGTCATCTGATGCGCCGGCGCACCGCCGAAGGTGTACTTCACCCCGTCGATGTTCAGACAACAGGTCCC
>JBPYEE010000429.1:0-4292 GCA_051985095.1 Vicinamibacterales bacterium
TTGCGATTTACATGACTGTAGCGTTCGTCGGCGTCGCTTCGAGTTCGACGGACTCTGAACCGGAGGCGCGGCATCGCAGTCGATGCGATTTCTGGATTACGCGAAACAGCAGGGGGTCAGCTGATGACCGTTCGAGTCCACGATTACATCCGGCTCGCCGCAGCGCTCGTGAACGTCCCCGCCATGGTGATGAGCGCGTCGCAGTGGTCCACTCTCATCAGGGTGCCGCTTTCAGTCTGGCATGATCCGTCGACAGCCTTTCTCCTGTTGATCAGCCTCGCGCCGCCCTTGTCGCTCGTCGCGATTATGGTCAAGCCGCGTGAAGCCTGACAGTAGGGCGAACGTCTGACTGGAAATCGGCGGCTGACGATTCTTGGTCGGCCTACTGAAGGGGTGCGCGGCGCGCGCACCCGGGCATCAACCGTGTTTTGCGCATGGTGTCCGTGTAAGCACCGTCTTTGCGACCGTCTGTAATGGGCCGCCGGTCGCAACCTTGGCCGCGATTGGCCGATCGGTCGACTGTCAGTGAGGCGCCAGGCGCATTACTCTACGGCCCTGTGCGGCTCAGTGGCGGTTAGCCGCGATGAGCGGCCAGTATCGTTAGAGAACCGTCCGCAACCTCCACTTCGCGAGGTGCTTCGTCCGTAGCGAGTTGAACTGCGTCGCCGCGCTGTCCGATCCCATCGAGATCGACGTGAAGCCGTCGACTACTACGCTCGTTGACGTGCCGGTTCGCGCGATTCGCTCGATTTCAGGCCGGGTATTTTTCTGCGAGCTGAATCGCGCGGGAGCCACTGTGTCGTCCGCACCGGTACCGCTGAAAGGTGTCACTGTCGAACCGCACGGACGGGTCGCCGTGACCGACGAAGAGGGACGTTTCGTCTTGCGCGATTTGCCTGCCGGTGACACGGAGGTCCGAGTCGTTCCCGCACGCATGCTGCCATCCGCCCTGCGCGCACCGGCCGGCGTCGTGCGACTGCCGAGGGACCCGGTCCGGATTGACAGCGCCGTCATCACGGTGGGCAATCCTCGCCTCATCGAGTACCTCGTGCCCGCCGCGGCCGCAACGATCCTGCGACGGTAGGCGCCGGAGGCGGTCGTGGCGCGAAGGCGTTAGCCGAGCGAACGAGCGACCGGAACGCCGGCCGTTGCCCGCTGCCGCGACGTTTGCGTTGGCCCCTCAGAGGAGCAGCCAGCGACCGCAATCGCCACGATCGTGGCCTTCACAAGCCATCCCGATTGCGTACGACGTGACATAGACGCGATGCAGCGTCATGAACGCCGCGTTGGTTATGGGACGCAGGGATTCAGGCTGGCGTTCAGTGGCTCGGGCGAACTGCCACTGGAGTGGGTCTTCGTGAGTTGCTGTGCGGATTGGCGTCTTGAGCGACGTCGACCACGCATGTGCTGGCCCTAAAGATCTCCGTAATCGCCCCGCCCCAAGGTGTTGTGACGCCTCCCCGCCTGTTGTCAGCCGAACAGCATCGGAATGACCGGTCAAGGCTCGACGCACGACAGCGGTCTCGCCGGTCGTTAGCCGATGACTTTGCCTGAGAGTCGCACCGCCAGAGTCAGTCAGCGCAGTGGGTGGCGACGATTTCCATTCGTTTGCGTTCGAAGACTGCGACCCAGTCCGCTACCGGCGACGAGGGGGTCCGGCGACTGACCTGCGCCACCTCGAACAGATCGCGCAGTTGCGAATCGCTCAACTGGACGAGCAAACTGGCCAAAAACTTGCGCCCCGCTTCACCAATCCGCGGGTTTTCCAACGTGCCGGTGCGCGATCGGCTCAAGTGGCCGATGCAGGCGTTCGGGTCTTTCCAGACGGGCGTCCGCGCCCACTCCGCCAGGTTGACGCCACCAACGCTACTCCGGTTCCGCGTGTTCGCCCGGCCGAAGGTCAGCCCCACGTCGTGCAGCAGAAGAAACGGTTCTGCGCATACGCCAGAATCGGTCAGGTCGCCCGATAAACATAGCAGCCGTTGCTGCTCCGGTTTGGTGTCGGTATGCTGCATGAGAACCGCCAACAGCTTCAACGCATCACGCTGAGCGCGAGGCGCACCACCCTGGTTCTCATCGACGAGATCCAACTCGGGCCACGCCCACCCGGCTTTTTGGACTCCGTCGCTCATCTCATGACCATGTGGTCTGCGTTCTATGACTGCTGGATCGAAATCCTGCACGCCAGATGCCCGACGACGGTTGTTCCAGGGATCTGACGAGCACCCTCGGCATCGCACGCGCACTGGATAGACTCTATCGGCGGGAAATCCGAGGGCCCAGAGCAGTCGAGTGGCAATGACCGAACCCGGGACGTCTGGGTTATGCGCGCCGTACCTCACTTTGACGACATCGCCGACTGCAATTGAACAGTAGAACTTTCGCGATGCCCCATGCCGAGGAACGCCGGCGTAGTCGCACGTCACTAGTGAGTCGGGCTGAAACGCACCAGGGCCGCCAGGTCCGGCCCTGATGTTCATCTTCGGAACGTCAGTGCGCGTCCAGATCCTGGCTCTCCGAATAAATGCGACGCGGCCCGTCTGGGTGAGCGTGTTGCGCGAATCGGCCCAGGCCACGCGAGGTTTCTGCCTGGCCGACACAAGCGACGCCGATGAGCTGGCGAGAACGGCGACGAAGAACCACACTGCGATGCGTCGCACACTAATGTTGCCGAGGGCAAATCCCGCGCCAAGGTGCTCGGCAAGTCGGGCCGGTTGTCGATTGACCAGGCCGTGCCGTGCTGCCCCGATTTCATCAATCACTGGCGCGTCGATTTCTGGCGACGCGCTCGAGGGCCTGCGATCGCGGCATTACTCGCGGTCGCCGACGGTCCTCCACGGTCGAGATGGAAGCGAAAATTCTCGGCAAGACGCGCCAGATCTCGTCGGCGACGACGAGGGTGTCCTGAGACGCCGCGCCCGACGCTGCTGGTCCGCATTGCTGCGCCGTTCGACCATCCCGGAGTGGGTCTTCGACCCGAAGCACGACGGATTTTCGCGGCGGTGGGCCAACGGGCCGGAACAATTAGCTCGCGACCGGTGAGCGACCCCACGCACCGACGACGGTCGGAAGGAGGACGACGGCGTCGACTTCGTCTGTTGCTTCGGCGATGCGCTGTTCGAGCGTATTGAGATCCAATTCCTCGGCCGTCGCGATCCCGTGAGTGACTAGCGCCGGTGCGAGACTTCGCACAACGCCCGCAAGCAGCGCCGGTCCGGACGGGTCGCGAGGCTGGACGTACGCCTGGATTCCAAAAGTGCTGACGCGTGTGAGGCCTGCTTTATCGAGAATCCTCGCGAGCCTCGCGCCGATCGTGGGCCACGCGCCCGCGGCGCGAAATCCCCGATGTGCCCACGCAACGGCAGTGTCGACGATCGCAACGGGCGGCTCGGTTCTCACGGAGCCAACATCGAAATCGAGTGCGACGAACAAGCCGCCGGCTTGCAAGTTGTTGGCGACATGATGCCGAACGACCGCAGCGGGATCAGACATGTGAAACAGCAGACAACGCGCGACGATCGCGTGGAAGTGTTCTGACGCTTGCCATGCGGTCACGTTGCCCTCGGCGAACGTGATCCTCGCACCAGCACCCGCAATGGTGCGCTCGCGAGCAGCAGCGATCGCGGCGAGGGATTGATCGATTCCAACGACCCACCCTGTCGGCCCGATCAGCTCGGCCACAATGCGAGCGACGTGGCCGAGGCCCGTGCCGAGATCAAGGACTCGCCACCCCGCCTCAAGACCAGCAGCTTGCATGAGAAGACGCGTCGGCTGCTCAATAGAGGCGGCTTGACGTTCGAGCCGCTGCAATTCTCTGGGATCGTCGCCGAGTACGTATGACGGTTCTGGCTGCGATTGACGCTGCACGTCAGTAGCCTCGCCTATCGTCGCAGTATAGATCGTTCACCAGAATTGATTCGAGGGCGAGAGGTACAGCCTTCCGTCGAAGTAGAGGACAGTGGGCGACCACGCATGACGTAACGCACGGAGTGATCCGATCGCGAAAGCGGTGAAAAGATCGGTCAGGATCCGACGTAGGCAGACATGCTCGGATCCAGGTGTTGGCGGTCGATGTCCGAGGACGGTGTGATTATCTGGCAAGCCGGACAGCGCATCACCGTGGGCGTCTTCTTCCGCTGAACGCGCGGGCGGGCGGCTGAGGTTCAACACTCCCCTCACGTCCACGCGCCGAGCGCCTTTCTCACCGTGAGGATCTGGCCGAGATGATAGCTGTTGTGATCGTTGACGAGCAGGATCGCCCGCAGGTAAGTCTGATGTCCTTTACCCGTCGG
>JBPYEE010000430.1:0-22338 GCA_051985095.1 Vicinamibacterales bacterium
GCAAACCCTCGCTCGAGGATCGTCAGCTGCGCCCGACGTTTGATGATCGTTTCGAGCGCGCGCAGGGCGTCGGCATCAGCAGAGTCGAGCGTCCGCCATCCAGCGTACCGATCCGATTCTTGACGCGACGCAGACGTTTCGGCGGGCGCAACGATCACCGTACAGGGTTCCGACGACACGACCGAGCAGTATACAATCGGCGACGATGTTCGACCTGCGGGACGTCGCGCTTGGCGAGCTGCTGACGCGCCTTGCGGCCGCGATGCCGGATCGCGAAGCGCTCGTGTTCTCGGGCGGCATCCGCTACACGTTCGCCGAACTGGAGCGCGAGGCACGCACCGTCGCACGCGGGCTGATGGCGATTGGCGTCGAGCCGGGCGAGCGTGTGGTCGTCTGGGCGACGAATCTTCCCGAGTGGGTGGTTCTGCAGTTCGCGCTCGCGAAGATCGGCGCGATCCTCGTGACCGCCAACACTTCGCTGCGCGCGCGTGACATCGACTACCTCCTGCGACAGAGCGAAGCGGCGACGATCGTCACGATCCAGGGGTTTCGTGACGTCGACTACATCGGCGAGCTGCGGCAGTGCGGCGCCTTCGCGGGAGGGATGCCGGCCCTCCAGCGCATCGTCTACATCGGCGACGCGGTCCCGCCCGGCGCGATCCCGTACTCTGCGCTGGCGGCGGGTGCATCCCGGGTGAGCGAGGCCGCGCTCGACGCGCGCGCCGCGACCGTCGCGGTCGACGACGTGATCAACATGCAGTACACGTCGGGGACGACCGGCTTTCCGAAAGGCGTGATGCTGTCCAGCCGCAACATCGTCAACAACGGCCACGCGCTTGGACGTGAGCTGGCGTTCACGCCGGACGATCGGCTCTGTCTCTGTGTCCCGTTGTTTCACTGCTTCGGCTGCGTCATCGGTGTGCTCGGTGCCTTCACCCACGGTGCCTGCCTGTGCCTCGTCGAATTCTTCGATCCGCAACGCGTGCTCGAAACCGTCCACCGCGAACGGTGCACGGCGCTCTACGGCGTGCCGACGATGTTCATCGCCGAGCTCGAGCATCCGGAGTTCAGACGCTACGATCTGACCTCGCTCCGCACCGGGGTGATGGCCGGCGCGCTTTGCCCGGAGCCGCTGATGCGCCGCGTCATGACCGACATGCACCTGCCGGAGATCACCATCGCGTACGGGCTGACCGAGTCGTCGCCGGGCATCACCATGACCCCTCGCGACTGCTCGATCGCCGAGCGATCGCAGACCGTCGGGGTGGTGCTGCCGGAGCTCGAGGCGAAAATCGTCGATCCCGCGTCGCGCGTGGAACGCCCACCGGGCGAGCGCGGCGAGCTCTGCTGCCGTGGCTACAACGTGATGAAGGGCTACTACAACAACCCGGACGCGACGCGCGCCGCCATTGACGCGGACGGCTGGTTACACACGGGTGACGAGGCGACGATCGACGCCGACGGTTTTGTGCGGATCACCGGCCGCATCAAGGACCTGATCATTCGCGGGGGCGAGAACATCGCGCCGAAGGAGGTCGAGGATCGCCTCCGCGAACATCCGAGCGTGGCCGACGCGTACGTCTATGGGGTGGCGGACGCGTTTTTCGGCGAGGCGGTCGCGGCCGCCGTGCGGCTCCGATCGGAGGCGGCCGCCGAGGATCTGATCGCCTTCTGCGCAGCGTCGCTCGCCAAATTCAAGGTGCCGAAACACGTGCGGTTCGTAGCCGAGTTCCCGATGACGGCGTCCGGGAAGATTCAGAAGTACAAGCTGCGGCAGGCGCACGAACAGCTGTTGAATGTGGCGCTGAAAACGTGAGTGGGCGCGATAACTAGAAGATCCTGACGTCCTGGATCGGCCACCAGCGGACCTTGACCTTGCCCACGATGTACTTTTTGGGCACTGGACCCCAGTGGCGGCTGTCCGAGCTGTTGTTGCGGTGGTCACCCATCACGAAGTAGTAACCCTGCTGGATGACCTGCGGGCCCCAGTCATCGTGGCTGCGGAACTCGACCGGCACGTAATCATCCCGCAACGGGATGTCGTTGACATAGACCTGCCCGTCGACAATCCGGACCGTGTCGCCTTCCTTGGCGATCACCCGTTTGACGAACATTTTCTCCGGATTGAGCGGGTAATACAGCATCACGATGTCGCCGGGACGGGGATCGCCCAGTTCGTAGACGAGCTTGTTGACGATCAGCCGATCGTGGTCTTCGAGCGTCGGTGCCATGCTGAGGCCGTCGACGCGGGCGACCTGGAAGCCGAAGGTCACGATCAGCGTGGCGTAGACCGCGGCCGACACGAGTGTCTGCACGCCGGAGACGATCTCGAGGGCCATCCGCTTCCAGGGCCCGGCCTCTTCAGCCGGAACCCGGGCGTCGAGGGGTGGCGCCGCCGCTTCGACGGGCGTTTCGACCGGTTCGGCGACCGCTTCAATCGGTGCTGAGGCGAGCTCCGGTGCAGTTACGGCAAGATCCTGGTCGCTCATTCGCGCAAGTGCCTTTCCAGAATACCACGGCGTGATATACTCTCGCCCCACCACCTGAACATTGCGGTAGGTTCCCAGCCCTTTCCGCGCGAAATCCCGGAGGACGTTTCGATGATGCGCATCGCTCGTGCTGTAGTGTTGGTGTTTGTCGTGGCGCTGGGCGGGTCGACCGCCGCAGTCGCACAGGGGACGTCATCGGGTGAGTCGCGCTTCTACGCCCAGCTTGACGTCGCGGCGACGCTGGGACACACGTCGAGCGGCGCAATCGGGGCCGAGGCGGGATACCGATTCCGGCCCCGCATCGATGTGTTCGCCGAAGGAGGCCACATCGGGAACGTGACCTCCGCCGACATGCAGACGGCCGCGAACCTCATTGCCAACAACGTCGGCGCCTCGGCAAACCCGGTCGCAAAGGTGAACTACTTCGACGTCGGTGCCCGGTACCACTTCGTCGTCACGCCCACGATTCATCCCTACGTCGCCATCGGCATCGGTGTGGCGCACGTGAGCAATGAGACGACCTTCACTGTGAACGGCACCACCGTCAGCCCCGATTCGCTCGGCATTCAAACCGGCGCGGATCTCAACGGCAGTGAGACGAACGCGTTCCTCATGATTGGTGGCGGCACCACCGTGTCCTTCTCGAGGCGCTACTACGTGGACCTGAGCTATCGGTTTGGCGGCGTGCTCGGCGCGACCAACGCCCTGACGGGCAGCGGCTCGACGCTCGTCACCAATCGCGTGCAGCTCGGGATTGGCATGACCTTCTGATCGGTTCGCCGGCCGGCGGGCCGATCCGCGGCGGGTCTGTCATCGCGGGAACCCCTGGGTCATTTCGGCCTGCACGATGAACCGCTTGGGCGCGTGCCCGATGAATTCGAACGGCCAGCAGGTCACAAGCGTCAGCGTGGGCGTCGCCGTTTCGTCGAGGACGTAGACGTCCTCGGGGTCGACGATCAGTGTCCGGGTCACGCGGTACCGATACTCGCCGGTCGCGGTGGTGACGTCGAACTCGTCGCCGATCTGCGTGCGGCGAAGCGACCTGAACAGCGTGTCGCGATGGCCGGCGATGCCGACATTGCCCGGCTCGCCCGGTAGCGCCGTGTCCTCGATGTGACCCGCCGCCCGGGCCAGGGTCTGGTCGTCGCTGCCTTCGAGCACGACGGTGGACAACTCAAGCGCCGGCGCCTCGAGGCGAGCGATCACCGATCCGGGTTCCGGTGGCGGCGCTGGCGCCGGTGCTGGCGCCGTGGCCGATGTATCCCCGTCTCCAGGCAGCGTCCGCGGCGCCTCCACGTGCTGCTCCGGGATCGGCAGCGACTGCGTATAGCGCGCGACGAGTAACACCTTCACCGACCACCCCGTCAGGACAAGGCCAACGCTCAACAACAGCCATTCAAGCCAGGTGAGCAGCGTCCGCCGCGTCATTGCAGTCCTCTGTCGCCCCCGTTGGCGGCAAAGTAGCCCGGCCGCGTACGAACCTCGACGCGTCGACCGTCCTGCGGCGCGACGACGACGCGCACGCGGTGAAACGCTCCGTCCCGGGCGGGCGGCGCGTAACCAATCGTATAGCCCGCTCGGATCTCGCGGGCGATGTGTTCACAGGCCGTCAGGAGCGGACCCGGCGATCGCGGCACAAACCGCTCGCCGCCGCTGTCGTGCGCCAGCCATTTCAGCAGGCGCGGGTTGCGATCGCGGTCGCTGTCATCGAACAACCCGATCGTGTAAATGGCGACATTCGACCGGCGCGCGCGCTGCAGCACGAGCTGCGCGGTCGCGTGGCTGGCATTGTCGCCGCCATCGCTCATGAGGATGAGCACCTTGCGAGCGCGCGCCGCCTGTTGAAGGCGATCGAAGCCGGCGACGAGCGCGTCGTACAGCGCCGTGCGGCCGACGGGGCGAATCGACTGGAGAATCCGCTGGAGCGCGCCGATGTCGTTGGCGCGAATCATCCTCTCGCCGGCCGTCACGTTCAGCACGTCGTCGTTGAACCGGATGGCGAACAGCTCGTCGTTCGGGTTGGACGACCGTGCGAACGCGAGCGACGCCGCGACCAGTTCGCCGATTTTCGGCGCCATGCTGCTGCTGGCATCGAGGATCAGCCCGACGGTGACCGGCGTGTCTTCGCTGCTGAACAGCTCGATCGGAACCGGTTGGCCGTTGTCGTAGACGGCGAATGCGTCACGGGAGAGATTCCCGACGAAGCCACCCTGTCGGTTGGTCACGATGACGGGGAGGACGACGAGTTCGCTCGACGTGCTTCGAAAGGTCGGTTCTTGAGGGACGGCCGGCGCACGGAAGACGGACCCGGCGGGAATCACCGGAATCATCAACGCGAGCAGTGCCACGCTCGGTCTCATCCTGGCCCACCCGGCCCGTCGCCCGCCCGTACGTTACCTCTCGGCCGCGATACGCGTTCGCGCGAGTCGCGTCGCGAAGGCGCCGGCGAACGTCAACCCGCTCAGCAGCTCAATCAGCGAGAGCGGGCTCGCCGTTTGCGGCAACGTTGTGCGCCGCGGCCGACCGGTCGTCCCCACCGCCGTCTTGTTCGCCGCCGGCCGGCGCGACTGCGGCGCCGACGCCGTGGGAGGAGCGGTCGCGGGGGTGCCTCCCGTGGCGGCCGTCGCAACGGGCGCCGCCGGCTCGCCGCTCACGCGGCCGTTTTCATCCACGCGCCCGACCTTCGAACCGCGCAGCGCGCCGAGGCGTTCACCCTCCGAGCCGGTCGCCGCCACCTCGGTGTCGGTCGCGAGCACGCTCTTGCGATTCGCCTTCGCGATCTGCATCGCCATCGACTTCGGATAGACGAATTCTTCGCCCAGGCGATCGCCCGGGTACCACCACGCCTGGACCGCCAGCGGGGAGCCAGCCGGACTCTCGGCGAACATCACCACGTTTTCGTCAGGGGTGTTGAGCCGTTCATTCGGAATCGTGAGGAACATGCCATAGATTTTCGTGCCGTCCTTCGACGAGACCATCACGACATGTCTCGCGTTGTCCGGATCGGCCAGCTGGAACAGATACGTGCCTGCAGGCAGCGTCGCACCCGGAATCTGCACCGGGCCGCTGAATGTCAGATATGTCTTCTTGTTCCATTCATCGGCACGAGCACCGGGCGCCAGACACGCGACGATCGCCGACGCGCAGCACACAGCTTTGAGTACACGCATGAGCTTTGAACCTCCTCATTTGCGGTTGCCGCCGTCAGCGAGAGGAAGGTGCACGTTATGTACCCGGCAGCAGCGCGCGCGTGCACGGCACGCGCCCTCGAGGCTGACCTCGGCCTCAGCTGTTTTTCACGGCGTCAGCACACGAGACTGCGCGACGGCTCCTGATCGATGTCAGGCAGACCGGCGAAGGATCACAGACAGGACGGTCGAGGCGGAAGGACCGCGCGAATGCGGCCGCGCCGCGGCGGGTCGCGGAGGCCGTCCAGCCAACGCGATCCGCCGCCGCGTCGTGCGCAGATTCCGACAGTAGAGTGCGGACTATCGTTTCAGCGCCGCCATGAACGGCGCGGTCCCCGCCGGCGGGGGGATCTTGGACGACAACACCACGTCCCGCGCGGCCACATTCTTTCCGTACAGATCGATGTTGCTGTCCACGTCGGGTCGGACAACGCCGCCCGAGAGGTTCACGCCGGCAAACAGCCCCTGTGTGCGCGAGTAGGAGAGGATCTCGGCCTTCAGCTGCGCGTCGGTGGCAGCCTGGGCGTCACGCCCCACCGGGCCGCCGGCAATCGATACCTCGGCGCCAAGCGAGGTTTTGTTGTGCAGCATCTTCTCCATGCCCGACTTGTTCATCACGAGCAGCACGAGATCAATCGACTCCGCGCCGATCTGCAGCCCCCAGCTGCCCTTTCCGACTTGCATGAACACCGGGGCGCTCCAGGCGCCGTCGTCGACTCGACAGCTCATCAGCCCGGCGCCGTACTCGCCGCCAATGACGAAGGCCGCCTTCTTCAGCCCGGGCACGACGATGACGCACTGCGCTTTATTCCAGAGGTCTTGCGGTACATCTTTGTCCGGGACCGAGTGGATGTCGGTCAGCACGGTGGCAGCCTCTTTAATCCGGTTCGCCTCACGTGTCGAGATGTCCGCTGCCATGGCCGTCGTCGCCGCGACGGCCACCAGAGTGGACGCCAGAATTGCTCGCATGATGTAACCTCCCGAAAAACCTGATCCGTTCAACAGCATCTCAGGCACAACGTTACCACGACCACCGGCCCCAATCCGGACTGCGGACGACGTGACGGCGACGCTGTTGAAGGAATTAACGGACCCGCGTAGGCCCGGGCAGGGGGCGCCGGTCGGCCGGTGCACGCGTTCGGCCGGTCGCGTTACATGGCGCGGCGGAGTTTGCGCGTGCGCTGCCGGTATTGAAACGTGCCGCACCCGGCAGCACACTCGAAGTAGTCCCACTGCTCAGGATGCCTGGCGCTTACTCCCCCGAGGTGACTCTTCACATAATTCAACGGATGGTCGCACAAGGGGCAGACGAGTGCGGGCGGCGCGAGCGGTGGTTCGATGGTCTCTCGGCGATCGTGCGTGCGGCTCAACATGACGTGGCGAACCGACGTGCGCGACTGCTCGATGAGCGCGTCGGACCGCGCCCTCAGCGCGCCGACGGTGTCCCGAACCGCTTGCGCCCGTGTCTGCAAATCGCGCGCAAGCGTCAGCACGCGCTGGATCTCCAGTCCGAGCTGCTCCGGCAGGCACGGTTTCACGAGGATCGCATCGGCGCCGACGGCCTCGGCACGTCGAGCGTCCGTTTCGTACGAGTCGCCCGTGACCAACACAATCGGGATTTTGCTGGTCGCGGCGTCCCGCCGCAAGAGCTGGCACAGATCGAACCCGTTGATTCCCGGTAAGCGTGTTTCGGTGACAATCACGTCCGGGTGACGCGTCAGCGCTTTCACGAGCGCTTCGCGGCCATCTTCGGCCTCATCGATCTCGCAGGCCGATTGACGGAGAAACTCGGCGTACATCTGCCGCGTGTCGGCGTCACGGTCGACGAGCAACGCGAGCGGCGGATGACCGACGCCGGTGGCGGCGACTGGACTCGTGATCATGGAGGTCCGCTCGATAGTCGGGTGTGCCCGCAAACGATTAGGTCATGGTAGGGTGGCGAATCTCCCGAATTCAAGTCTATTTCCGCCGCCGAGGTGCAGGGTAGCGCTCGATTACCTTTGTGTTCCATGCGTTGAGCGGGTTCGACGCCATGGACACGCGCCGACAGCCGGCCTGTCACCGACGCCGATTGTGCCGCGCGAGATCGCCGCAGGGCCGGGCGGGATGTCGTTGAGTGCCGCGAGGCCCGGCATTCAAGGTGCGAATTCTCGACGGACAACGAGGCGCCGAACGGCCCTGCGCTTGCAAAGACACGCGGCGATTGTCACGTCGCGGTCGTCGGAGGGCTCTGTATGGCGAGGTACGGCAGGACGGCGGAGGAGAGGGTCAAAGAGGCAATGGAGGAGCGCAAGCGCGGCACGCTGCGGTCCGGCCGGTCAGGGAAGCGAGTCACCAGCCGCAAACAGGCCATCGCCATCGGGCTGAGCGAAGCGCGGCGCGCCGGCGGCAAGGTGCCGCAAAAAGCCCACAGTTCCCGGACCCGGACGGGTGGCCGCACGAAACCGCACTAAACCGCTGAAACCCCGAGGGCCGAACTTGCGTCTACCTTATATAATTGCTGGGTTCTGCCGGAGGAGCCTCCATGAAGCGTACGGTTTTCGCCGCGATTGCTGTCAGTGCGATGGCTGTCAGCGTGGCCGCCCAGGCACCGTCGCCGACGTTTACCAAAGACGTGGCACCGATTCTGTACAAGAACTGTACTAACTGCCATCGTCCCGGCGAGATCGCGCCCATGTCGCTGTTGACGTACGCGGATGCCCGCCCGTGGGTGCGATCGATTGCGACGCGCGTCAGCACCGGATCGATGCCGCCCTGGCATGCCGATCCGGCCCACGGTGAGTTCGCCAACGATCGCCGTCTGAGCGCCGCCGAGAAAGACACGATCTTGAAGTGGATCGACGCTGGAGCGGCGGAGGGCGATCCGCGCGACCTGCCGCCGCAGCCGAAATATGCGGAGGGCTGGATGATCGGCCAGCCCGATGTCGTCCTGTCGATGCAGGAAGACTATCCGCTGCCGGCCAGCGGGACCGTCGCCTATCAGTATTTCGAGGTGCCGACGCACTTCACCGAGGACACGTGGATCCAGGCGTTCGAGGTGAAACCGGGGAGCCGTGCCAACGTGCACCACGTGATCGTCTACACGCGCGATCCGAATGCGGCCGACCGGCCGTCGCAGCCGCGGCCGCCAGCCAACGGGTCGCGACCGCAGCCGCTCGTCACGTTCGCCGACGGGATGGACATCCCGGCCGGTCAGACCGGCGGCCCCGAGCTGCCCGAGGGCCAGCGCACGCCAGCTGGACCAAACGATCGACTGCAGCCGAAAGGGATCACCGGATCAATTGGCGGCTACGTGCCGGGCAATCCCGCCCGCATCTACGCGGAGGGGAGTGCGACCAAGCTGCCAGCCGGATCGACGCTCGTGTTCCAGATGCACTACACGACGAGCGGCAAGCCGGCCACGGACCGCACGAGCATCGGCCTGATCCTCGCCAAAGAGAAGCCGAAGATCGAGTTGCACGGTGCCGTGCTTGCAAACGGCTCGCTGCACATCGCGGCGGGGGACCCGGACGCACGCGTTGATGCGGAAATGACCATCAACCGCGACGTGACGCTCTACAGCATCCTTCCGCATACGCACGTCCGCGGAAAGCGCTGGTCCTACGAAGCGATTTATCCCGACGGCCGCACGGAGACGCTCCTGTCGGTGCCACACTACGATTTCGACTGGCAGACCGACTACATTTACAAAGAGCCAGTCAAGATCCCCAAGGGCACAAAGATCCATGCCACGGCGTGGTACGACAACTCACCGGCGAACAAGTCGAACCCGGATCCGACGAAAGACGTCTGGTGGGGCGATCAAACCTGGGAAGAGATGATGTTCACCGGGTTGACGTTCAGCGTCGATCAGCCCGCGCAGCCAACAACCGGCCGATAAACCGCGTGTTCAACCGGGGAGGCCACGCCTCCCCAATTCGCGCGAACGCGCCGGGCCGATTCACCGCATCGACCGCTCCCGTCAGGCGAAGTCGTTGATTGGGACGTCCGCGACGACGCCGAACTAGAAGCGCCGCGACAACGCCACCCGGTTAGCGCGCCGGCCTGGCTCGCAGCACCCCCAGCTGGAGCAAGAGGCCGGTGAAGTCGTAAATGCGGCGTTCGGTGCGAATCAACGCGTCGTCGACTGTGACGATCCGCACAACGCGGAATTCGATCTTTTTGTGACTCGCCGGCAGCCCGAACAATTCACCTTCGTGCGTGGCAGCAGTCACGGCGGTCACCGCGAGCTGTGGCGGGTCGATGATCGTCGACTCGGGCCGGAACTCGACGTCGGGAAAGATGTCGAACCACTTGCGGAACGAGTCCTCGACGGCCGTCCGGCCGTGCAGCGACGAGAACAACGGGCTCTCAACCGAACAGTCGGGGGCGTACAACGCGGCCAGGGCCCGCGGGTCGTGCTGGTTCATCGTCGTGAAGTAACGGTCGGTCAATCGCGCGAGGCCAGCGCGGCTCAGCGGTAGTGCAGCCACGGTCTCCTCCCTGAGGGCGCGAGTATACTCCCCGGATATCAGCCTGATGCGGCAGATCCTCGCGTTGAGCACGGCGCTGTTGTTGCTGTGTGCGTCCGAGCGCGCCGTTGATGGACGAGCGCAGGAGACAGATCGGTCCCCAGCGTCTTTTACGGTCGGCGCGCTGCGGCGTGACAGCGTTGTCATCCCCTTCGCGATGTTCGATGGGACCCGATGGTCGGATCGCTGGCCGTCACCGCAACGCAATCAGCCGATCCCGATCAACCTCTCGAGCGTTCCGGCGCGCTGGTGGGGTCCGGCCGGACCGCGCGAGACATGGCAGGCGTGGACCCCGAGCGGCGCCACGACGATTCACGTCCTGCAGCCCGACCAGGTGGACGTGCACTGTACGTCGCAAATCGGTCTCCGAACCGATTACCGCCCCGCAGAACTCCCCCCGCCGTGGCGCGAGCAGCCGTATCCGAAGGACGGCCTGGCGATCTCCCCGCCGCACCCGATTGACTCGGTTGACCTCCTGCAGTCGGGAGCGCCAGAGCTCCTGCCGCTCGGTCCGCCGTTGAAGCGCGCCTTCGACAAAGCCGAGCGGGAGACCGCCAGCGCCGGTCATCCCTTCAAGGCGCACGTCCGGGAGAGCAGTCCGCCCGAAATCGAAGCGGCGTACGCGTATGGGACCAATCCACGCTTTTACTACATCGAGAGCGTCCGTACGTATCGAACGCTCGGCGGGAGCGACTGCGTGATCGGGTTCGGCACCGGCTGGTTCCGGCGCGACGGCGGCAGCTTCACGCCGCTCACGATGACTGTCGATGCCCTGGCGTGCGACCGCTATGGCGCCACCTACATGAACCCGTTCGGCGTCATAACGCTGGGCGGCAAGACTTATTGGCTGGCGCAGTTTTCCGGATGGGATCACGAACGCTTCGTCGTGCTGGAACTCAAGCCGACGGAAGTCGTCGCCGTGGTGAACGCCTGGGGAGGAGGGTGTTGATGGTTGCTCATCGCTTCTCGCGCGTCGTGGGCCTGGCGATTGTCGCAGGCACCTTGGCCGCCGCGCTCTTCACTCGATCAGTCGCGAGACCGGACGGGTCCCTCTGGGACACCGGGACGTTCTCCATCCTCGGCTACGACCCGGAAACCGGCGAGGTCGGCGGGGCGGTGCAGTCGCGCGTCTTCTCCGTCGGCAACGGCGTTCTCTGGGCCGAAGCGAACGTGGGCGTCGTGGCGACGCAGGCCATCGTCGATGTCGGCTACGGCCCGAAGGCCCTCGAGTTGCTGCGGCGCGGCGGCAAACCAGCCGACATCATCAAGCAGATCTGGGACGGCGATCCCGATCCGCTGCCCGACAACTGGACGAAACAGGGGCGTCAATTCGCCGTCATGAATGCGAAGGGCGAATACGCCGCGTTCACCGGACCGAAGGCGACGGAATGGGCAGGGCACAAAGGCGGCGCGTTCTGTACGGCCCAGGGCAACATTCTGGCCGGACCGCAGGTGGTCGACAACATGGTCCGCGCGTTCGAAGGCACGAAGGGCCACCTCTCGCAACGCCTGGTGGCGGCACTCGAAGGGGGCCAGGCTGGCGGCGGCGACAAGCGCGGGCAGCAGTCTGCAGCCCTGATCATCGTCAAGAAGGACTGCGGCGTCTGGCTGCACAACGACACTGTCCTGCACCTGCAGGTCGACGACAATCCCGAACCGATCAAGGAACTGCGACGCATTGTCGACAAATGGAATGAGCGCAGGCCGCGCGCCGTGACGCCCGGGTGCACCTCATGAACTGATCGCGATCACCCGCCGTGTTCGGCCCAGATGCGGCACAGATGGACGATCACGTCGACCGCCTTTTCCATGTCCTGCACCGACACCCATTCGAGCCGCGAGTGAAAATTGTGCTCGCCGGCGAACAGGTTCGGCGTCGGCAGCCCCATGAAGGAGAGTCGCGATCCATCGGTGCCGCCGCGGATCGGCTTCGACGACGGCGTCAGCCCGGCGCGGCGAATCGCTTCGCGCGCGTACTCCACGACGCGCGGGTGCCGGTCCAGGACTTCCTTCATGTTGCGATACTGCTGCTCGGTGGTAACCTCGACGCGAGCACCCGGATAGAGCCCGGCCGCCTGGCGCGCCAGCTGCTCGACGAGCGCTGATTTATCCCGGAGACCGAGCAGGGTGAAGTCTCGGACGATCAGGCGCACCGACGTTCGCTCGACGCTCGCGTTGACCACGTACGGGTGGACGAAGCCGTCGCGATCGCTCGTGGTTTCCGGCGACATCGAATCGCCCGGCAGGCGGTCGATGAACGCGGCCGCCGCTTTGATCGCGTTGACCATCCGACCCTTGGCGTACCCCGGGTGTGTATTGAAGCCGGAGAAGGTCACGGTGATCGCGTCGGCGGAAAAACTCTCCATTTCGATCTCGCCGCGCCGGCCGCCGTCGACGGTATAAGCGCAGACGGCACCGAACGCGGCGACGTCGAAATGCGCCGTCCCTCGCCCGATCTCCTCGTCGGGCGTGAACGCGATCCGGATCGGTCCGTGCGGGATGTCCGGGTGAGCGATCAGAAAGGCCGCCGCCGACACGATTTCCGCGACGCCCGCTTTGTTATCGGCGCCGAGCAGCGTCGTGCCCGACGCCGTCACGATGTCGTGCCCCATCTGGTCGGCGAGCGCCGGGTTGTCGGCGAGCCGGATCACCGCCGACGGGTCATCGGGCAACACCAGGTCCCGCCCGTCGAAGGCGCGATGCACGATCGGCTTCACGTCGGCGCCGCTCATTTCCGGCGAGGTGTCGACGTGGGCGATGAAGCCGATGGTGGGCACGGCGCGCTCGGTCGTTGCGGGAATCGTTCCCATCACGTAGCCGGATTCGTTGACCGCGGCATCGGCCACCCCGATCGCGCGCAGCTCGGCCGCCAGATCGCGTAACAGCACCAGCTGCTTCGCCGTGCTGGGATACGTGTGGGAGGACTCGTCCGACTGCGTGTCGTAGCGGACGTATCGGAGAAAACGATCGAGAACAGTCACGGTGGCGACGATCAAGTGCCGTCGGGCGGCTGCTCGAGGAATGTTCGGTGCAGCAGGCGAACGGCCTCGTCGACGCGCGTCCGTTCCGCCATCCACGTGATCCGGAACGACGACGTCGCGACGCCGCAGGGCTCGATGCCGGCGGCCACCAGCGCCTGCGACCCGCGGCGGAGGTTGTCGAAGGTGGCATTGATGCCGGCGCCGATGACGCTGACGGCGCCGAGGGTGTCGGCGACCTGCACCGCGTCGCCGAGCTGCTGCGCGAGCGCGGTCCGTACGCGCCCTTCCTCGTGGAGGTTTTCGCGCGAGATGACGACGGTCAGCTGGCCGTCCGCCAGATGCAATTGCTTGCCCGCGACGCGATGGCGGTCGAGCAGCTCGATTGCCGCAAAGGGCGCTCCATTCATCGTCGGCGGTGTCGTCGAACTGCCGTCTGCCGCATTGGAGGGCCGCGGAGCGGGCGAACACGTCAGCACGAGCACCTCCTTCTCGCTCGCGACGCCGATCACGGCTCCCGGCAGCCGCGGCGCGTACTTGCGGACGATGCTGCCGTCGGCGGCCGGATCGGCTCCTGGAGGAGCCGACGTGGTCGCGCGGGCGTAGATCGTGATTCCCCGTTCTTTGGCGAATTCGACGGCCTGGGCGTTCAACACGCGAGCACCCGCTTCGGCGAGCTCCTGCGTCTCTTCGTACGACAGAACGTCGATACGGCGCGCGGCCGGCACGACGCGCGGATCGGCGGTGTACACGCCATCGACATCGGAGCAGATTTCGCAGTAGTCCGCGCCGAGCGCCGCCGCCATCGCGACGGCCGTCGTATCGCTGCCACCACGTCCGAGCGTCGTGACTTCGCGTCGGTACGACACCCCCTGATAGCCGGCGATGACGACAACTTTGCCGCGGGCCAGCTCGTCCTGCACGCGGAACGGGCGCACCTCGATGATCCGCGCGTCGACATGGCGATCGTTGGTGATGATGCCCGATTGGCTGCCGGTGAAACTGATCGCGTCGCCGCCAAGCTCGCGAATCGCCATCGAGAGCAGCGCCATCGCAATCCGCTCGCCGGCGGTCAACAGCATGTCGAGCTCGCGGCGATCCGGGTTGGGTGATACCTGCTTCGCCAGGGCCAGCAGCTCATCCGTCGTGTCGCCCATCGCCGACACGACCACCACCACATCGAAGCCCTGACGCTTCGCCGCCATCACGCGCTCGGCGACGCGTTTCATCTTCGACGCGTCCGCAACCGAGGAGCCGCCGTATTTCTGGACGATTATGGGCACTTAGACACTGGCAGGCTGCCAGCCTCGCCATGCGGCAATCTTCGGCCGGTCATGTAAACGTTGCAACAACGGGTGCATGATCGCTTGTCCCGACCTCTTTCTGCACGACACATGCCGATGCGCGCGCCGCCAGCGACTCGGTTGCGAAAACGTAGTCCAGGCGCCACCCGATGTTCCGCTGCCGCAAGTTCCGCCACGGCGCCCACCACGTGAAAAGGCCATCATTGTCGGGATCCATCGCCCGCCCCAGATCGATCATCCCGCGGCTGAGGATCCGCTCGATCATCGCCCGCTCTTCCGGCAGCTGCCCGATCGCACGCGGCTTCCGCTCCTTCGGATGCACGTCTCGCTCACTGCGCGCGACGTTCATGTCGCCGAGCAAAACGAGCGGTCGTCCGCGCGACCGACAGGACGCTGCGAACTGGTCCAGCGCCTCGAGGAACGCCATCTTGGCGGGGAAGTCCTTTCCCCCGTTCGGTACGTAGACCGACGCGACGGTCAGATCGGCGATGTCGACGGTGATGATCCGCTGCTCGTAGTCGAACGTCGGGTGCGTGAAGGCCGGACGGTCGGGCACCAGCGCCTTGCTGACATGAAGGGCGACGCCCGAGTACCCCTTGCCCCCGTGCCAGTGGCACCAGTACCCCTCCAGGTCGCACAGGAAGAGCGGAATCTGATCTTGAGTGGCTTTGATCTCTTGAAGGCAGACAACCTCCGGGCGCTCGTGCTCGATCCACTCCTGGACCTGAGCCTGCCGCGCCCGGATGCCGTTAACGTTCCACGTGGCGAGTTTCATCAGCGTTCAGCGGCCAGCTCCCAGCTGAACGCTGAACGCTGACAGCTGAAGGCCGAGAGGTCTAGAAACGGGCGTGAGCCGCCTGACGTTCTGCAGCCGGAATGGCCATGATCTCGGGATGCCCGGCGATGTGCGCCTGGACGATTTCCTCGGCCCGGGCCATCGTGTCGGCATCGCCGTTCCGATAGACCGCGTTGGCTTCGACCAAATCCTTCTGGTGAGCAGGCGTCGCGTCAACACTCTCGTAGATCGCGGCGACGGGGCATGCCGGCACGCACGCGCCGCAGTCGATGCATTCGTCCGGATGGATGTAAAGCATCGTCGCCTGCGCGAACTCAGCTTCGTCCTTGCGTGGGTGGATACAGTCCACCGGACAAACGTCCACGCACGCGGTATCTTTCGTTTCAATACACGGATCGGTGATGATGAACGGCATGCTCGGCTAGTCTCCTTTTGGCGCCCGGAATCGGAGGATTATACCTGCTGGTCAGAGGTGACTGCAAAAAACATCATGGGTGCCGGCGCCTCGATATAACCCATCGTTTTGTACAACGGCAAGCCGTCCTGGCTGGCATTCAACATGACCGACGCGATGCCGTGCTGACGGCAGAACACATGGATCGTTTCCATGATTCGTCGCGCCAGCCCACGGCGGCGGTGGGCCGGCTCCACGTACACGTTGTAGACAAACGCGATGCGATCGCCCCGGGTCCCCGGAGCCGGTGGCCAGGGCAACAGCGTCGCACCACCGCCGCCGACGATCCGGCCGTGCTGATCGTCGACGACCCAGGCGCGATACGTGCCCGACGCCATCGCGTCGTTGAGCCACTGCCGAAACGCCGCGCCGAGCGCCCTGGCGTCGAGCGGCACAGCCATATCGGTGAACATTGCCAGCCGATGGTGCACGAGCACGTCGCTGTCGGCCAATGTTGCCTCGCGAACGGAGTACGCCACCGCTCCAAATTATAATCAGGCGGATGACGGAGCGACGGGGACCCGAACCGCCGGACCTGAGCGAACGCGGCGGGATGAAGAACGGCCAGCCGCAGCGCAGTGATGCGCGGCTGTTCATGCAGTTTCTGGCGTTCGGCGGGTGCGAAAACAGTCGCCGGCTCGTCGACGCCCTGCAGGAGCGACGGATCGCGGGCGTGCTCTACGAAGATGTCAACGATCCGCGCGGCGTCGGCCTGCTGACGCTCAGCGAGGATCCGAACTTTTTCATCGATGTCGTCCGTCCGATGCTGCAGGGTCCGGCGTTCCATCCGCTCCCGCAGAAGCCCGAGTACACGATGCTCGGCCGCACCTACTCGCTCGGCTACGAGCCCGACCTGGTCGATGTGCTGCTCCATCGGCCACGGCGAACGGTGCTGAACCCGGCGTGGAAGTGGGCCGTCTGGTATCCGCTGCGTCGCGCCGGCAAGTTCGCCCAGCTGCCGGCCGAGGAACAGCGCGTGATTCTTGCCGAACACGGGGCCATCGGAATGTCTTTTGGCGCCGGCGACTTTGCGCACGACATCCGGCTGGCGTGCCACGGTCTCGACCGGGATGACAACGATTTTGTGGTCGGATTGATCGGAAAGGATCTCTACCCGTTGTCCGCGATCGTGCAGGCGATGCGGAAAACGCAGCAGACCGCGCTCTACCTCGAACGCCTCGGGCCGTTCTTCGTCGGCCGGACGGTCTGGCAGAGCGCGATCGACGGTCAGTGAAGCGTAATACGAACGAGGATCTCGGCCAGCGCCGCCAGCGCCAGGCCGATATACAACTGCGTTCGTTTGAACATCTGCACGGGAGCCTCCGCCAATCTGCGGCGTGCAGTGTGGATGCCAGCCGTGGAGCGGCGCTACCAGCCGCTGGCGTCCTATCGGTGCACACGGCGGCACGCGATGGAATCGTGCCAACTGCCAAAGGTGTCAGCGAAAGTTCGAATCGGTGATCCGTCGGTCAGCCGTCAGCCCTGCGCGGCGGCCACCGCGCGGCGCTCGCGCTCGAGTCGATCGCTGACGACGACAGGAAACCGTCCGGCCGCATCAAGAGCGAGGATCTCCGGCGGCAGCGCGGTCAGGGCCTGGCGGCACTGCTGCTGCAACGCGTGCAGAGACGGCGAGGGCTGAAGCCGTCGCCCGTCACGCATGACGGCCTCGAGCAGCGGCAGCGCGGCGGCGGGCGGCGGCTCGTCGGCCGCGGCAACGACGTCGTGGAGGGCCCGGTCGCCCGCCATGATCCGCCAGACTTGTTTCGGCCCGGGCCAGGTCTCTTTCCCCGGACTCAGCTTCACCACCCCGATCCGGTCGTGTCGACGCTCAACTTCGACGAGTTTGTACACCACCCCGAGCGCGGGCGCGTCTGCGACGGTTGAGAGCATCGTGCCGACGCCGAAGCCATCGATGGGCGCACCGCCTGCCACGAGCGCCGCAATCTCGTCTTCGTCGAGGTCGCCGCTCGCGAAGATTTTCGTATCGCCGAGCCCGCCGTCGTCCAGCATCGTCCGCACGCGTCGGCTGAGCGCGGCGAGATCGCCGCTGTCCAGACGCACCATCGGCGGCGTCAGCCCTGATTCGATCAAGGTCCGCGTGGCGGCGAGGGTGTCGTACGTGTCGAGCAGGTAGACGGCGAATTCCTCGAAGCTGCGGCTGAACTCACCAAACGCGTCGGCTTCGAGTGCGAAGGCCTGCACCCAGGAGTGCGCCATGGTGCCCGAGGCCGGGATGCTGTACCGTCGCGCCGCTTCCACCAGCGACGTCCCGGCGCACCCGCCGATAAACGCCGCGCGCGCGGCGGCGATAGCCGCCCCGACCCCATGCGCGCGCCGCGCGCCGAACTCGATCACGGGGCGTCCCTGCGCGGCGTGGACGACCCGTGCCGCTTTCGCCGCGACGCCGGTCTGGAACCCGATGATGGCCAGAAGCGCGGTTTCGACGAGTTGCGCCTCGGGCAGCGGCGCCGTGACCCGGACGATCGGCTCGCCCGCGAAGACGGGTGTGCCCTCGGCCATCGCCCATACGCCGCCGCTGAACCTGAAGTCCCGCAGGTACTCGTCGAAGAACTCGCGGGGCACCCGTGCAAATTGCGCCAATTGCCCGAGCCACGCCCGTTCGTCGTCGGTGAATCGCAACCCTTCGAGATACGCGATCGCATCGTCCAGGCCGGCGGCGACCAGGTACGATCGCCGCGGCGGCAACCGGCGCACGAAGAGCTCGAAGGTCGCTGGTTCGAGCCGGCCCGCACGCCAGTAGCCCGCCGCCATCGTTAGCTCGTACAGGTCAGTGGTCAGCGCGCTTATCATCGATACCGTGCCTGTCGCGTCAATCCATGTGTCGAGCTGGTCCCAGCTGCTCGATGCCCTGTATGCCTCGGCCTGGAACGAGGCGCTGGGCCGCTTCCGGATGCCGTTTGCGTTTCGCGGCGATCCATTGGCCGATGAGGACCTGTCGAGCGGCCTGCTGCGCCTCGCCGCCGGTCGATTGAATGTTTCACGCCTCGAGCTGCACCTGCTGCGCAACTTTCGAAAGTACGCCTACGGTCAGGCGGGCACCGATACGATCTGGCACTGGCTCGCCCTCGGCCAGCACCGCGGGCTGCCGACGCGGCTGCTCGACTGGACCTACTCGCCGTTTGTCGCGCTGCATTTCGCGACGCAGAATCTGTCGCTGATGCACGAGGACGGCTCCGTGTGGGCGTTCAACTTCGTCGAGGCCAACCGGTTCCTCCCGCGGCGCCTGAGGCGCATCCTCGCCGTCGAAGGATCCGACACCGTGACGACCGAGATGCTGGCGCAGATCGGCGAGCTTCGCGATTTCGATCGGCTCGCCCGGACGCCCTTCGTGGTGTTTCTCGAACCGCCCTCGCTCGATCCACGGATCGTCAATCAGTTCGCCTTGTTTGCCCTCATGTCGACCCCGCAGGCGACCCTCAACGAATGGCTCGTGCCGCACCCGTCGCTTGCGACGCGTGTCGTGATCCCGGCGGCCCTGAAGTGGGAGATCCGCGACAAGCTGGATCAGGCGAATATCAACGAACGCGTCCTGTTTCCGGGGTTGGATGGTTTGAGTCAATGGTTGACCCGGTATTACTGGCCGAAACCGGCGGCTGCGACGGCACCGCCGCCGAGTGTGCGCCGCCCCCGTCGGACCCGGTAGGCCGATCGTCAGACGCCCTCAGCGCGGCGGCACGGGCGAGGCTTGCTGAATCAGCGCCTCAATCTCCGCGGCTGGCCGCGCACCCGCCGCGCGAGTCACCTCGCGGCCGCCGGCGAACACGGCCAGCGTCGGAATCGAACGGATTCCAAAGCGGTCGCCCAGATCGGGGAGTTCTTCGGTGTTGACCTTGACGATCAGCACACGTCCGGCCTGGCGGGCGGCGACCCGCTGCACTTCCGGCGCGACGATGCGGCAGGGTCCACACCAGGGCGCCCAGTAATCGACGACGACCGGCAGCGGCGAGTGCGCGATCAACCGGTCGAAGTCAGCGCTGCGCGCGATCTCAATCGGTTCGGACGGCGCGGCGATGTCGTGTTTGCACTTCGCGCAGCGGACGCCGCCGCCCAGCCCCTCGTAGACGAGGCGATTCTTCTGGCCGCAGGACCCGCAGGAGACGATGACCCCGCGGTCGTCGAGCGCGAGTGCCCCCGGCGCGTCCTTCGTGCCCATCCGGTTCATTGTACTGCGCGGCGCTCCGGGCGCCGGCCGTCGCGGCCGATCGCGTCGGCGAGGAGCCCGACGCTGAGCGCGTACGAATGCGCGCAGTTGTACTCGAGGAGTGCGTCGTAGTTGCGGGACACCAGAAAGTGACGCTTGGCACCGCTCACCAGCGACGCCGGCGTGTTGGTCTTCGGAAGCGGGCGTCCGCCCACGGGGCGCACGCCGAGCGCTGACCACCGCGCCATCGGCTGCGCGACAGTCATGTCACGCATCGCCTTGCACGATCCGGCACGCCGCGCCACCGTCCGCACGATCGTCCTCGCGACCGGAGCGGACACGGAGACTTCGCGGCCCCAGGACTCGCCGGCGACCCAGCCATGGCCGCTCAGGTAGTTGGCGATCGAGGCGAAGACGTCGGCGGGGGTCGACCAGATGTCGCGACGGCCATCACCGTCGTAATCCTCTGCGTACTCCAGATAACTGGACGGCATGAATTGCACCTGGCCCATCGCGCCGGCCCACGATCCGCGAAGGTGCGACACATCGACGTCTCCTCGATTCAGGATCTCCAGCGCATCAAACAGCTCGCCTCGAAAGAAGTCCGAGCGTCGCGGATCCCACGCGAGGGTCACCAGTGCGGCAATCGTCGGCCGGATGCCGCTGAATCGTCCGTAATTGGTTTCCATGCCCCAGATGCTGACGATGATCGGAGGCGGGACGCCGTAGGCTTTGCCGATCTCGGTGAGGATCGCCCGGTTCGCGTCGAGCTTCTCGCGCCCGTCGCGAATCATCTTGGGCGTGACATGACGCGCGATGTAGGCCTCGACGGACTGGACGATTTCCGCCTGCGCGCGGTCGCGCTCGATCACGACCGGCAGCGGTTCGTCGATGTTTGTCAGCGCCGCGTCGACGATGTCCTGGCGGATTCCGCGCGAAAGCGCCTCGGTCCGAATGCCCGCGAGGAAATCCGCGAACGACGGGCGCTCGCCCTGCGCGGAGCTCCAGGCGCGCGGCGCCACCGCGCCGACAATGAGGACGGTGAACGCCGCAATCCACCGGACGTGATGCGGGATCGCGCGCACCTCTTCAGTCTACATGCGTTCGAGCGCCGCAGCCGCGTGCCGCGGGATCCGTTGCTTCGATCCCCAGTAGGCGCGCCATGGGTCGGTCCGAAGCCGCGCGAGCCGCGCCGGCACGGTATCGATGGTGAATCGGGCGGCGTCGCGGTCGCCCGAGAGCTCCGTCCACGCCAGCGGCACCGAGACGGGCGCCTCCGGTTGCGCGCGCGTCGAGAACGCGGCAATCGACGTATTCGTCCGGTTGTTGCGCAGGTAGTCGACGAGAATCTTGTGGTCGCGGGCGGTTTTGCGGAACCGTTCGGTAAACCGGGCCGGGTCGCGACGGACCAGCGCCAGCGCGCACGCACGCGAGAACGCGAGACAGTCGGCCCAGTCCGCGACCGGTTCGAGCGGGACGACCACGTGCAGCCCCCGGCCGCCGGTGGTCTTCACAAAGCTGTCCAGGTCGAGCGCCGTGAACAGCGCCCGCACGAGTCGCGCCCCCTCGACGACTTCCGGCCAGCCAATCGCCGTCCCCGGGTCGAGATCGATCACGAGGCGGTCGGGCCGCTCGACCCGCGAGAACCGGGAATTCCACGTATGAATCTCGAGGACGTCCATCTGGGCGAGCGCGACCACGGCAGATACCGAGTCGGCGATGAGGTATTCGCCGACCTTCGTCTTCTCGCGGATACGGACCCGCCGGAGCGCGGACGGCCCCCACGCCTTCGCATGTTTGAGAAACACACAGTCGATGCCCTTCCGCGCGCCAGTGACCGGTACACCCTTGGGACAGTGGACGAGGGTCAGGGGTCGGTCAGCCACATGCGGGACGATCCAGTCGGCGACCGACTCGTAGTAGCGTGCCAGGTCGAGCTTGGTTGCGCCGGCCGCCGGGAAGAGCACGCGCTCGGGATGCGAGATCCCGATGCCGGCGACAACCGGCCGCCGGTCGCCGCGTAGCCGCGGCGCCGCCGTCAATGGGCCGACACGTGGCCGCCGCCCTTCGGCCGCTGCATCAACAGGACCAGCGGAACCAGGGCGACGAATATGATGCCGAGCAGCTGAAAGATCTGGACGAACGCCACCATCGTCGCCTGACGCTGGACCATGCCGAACAGGGCGGCATAGGCGCGTTCGGTCGCGGTGACGGCATCGGCGCCGGCTGCCATGAACGACAGCTTCATCTGCGCGAGCATCGACTGGGCGGCGGGATCGTACACCGTCACGTTGCGGCCGAGGAGCGCGGTTGTCGCCTGTTGCTGACGCGCCAGCATGGTGCCGGTGCTCGCAATCCCCACGCTGCCGCCGATGTTGCGCATCAGATTGAACAGGCTTGTGGCGTTCCCCATCTTCTCGCGCGGAACCGGATCCATCGATACCGTCGTCAGCGGC